>DRAO01000006.1 GCA_011041825.1 Chloroflexota bacterium | reverse complement strand
GGGGGCTTCGCCCCCGCACGAGAAAACACTTCAAAAAATGCTTTTTAGCCTGCCCTCGCCGGAGGGAACCATTTGAGCAAGAACAGCGTGGCACTTTTTCAACACCCTCAAGTGCGGAGTGCTAAGCTCTGTGGATTTGACACCCCCTGGTGCTTACGGTAAAATGCCAGAGAGGGCAAGTAAAAGCGTGGCTGACATATGAGGAAAAGCCTATGGTCATCATAGACGGCTCCTACGGAGAAGGTGGTGGGCAGGTTCTGAGGACTGCTTTGGCCCTTTCGGCGCTGCTGGGCGAGCCCATACGTATAGAGAACATCCGGGCCCGGCGGCCTAACCCCGGACTCCAAGCCCAGCATTTGACCGGGGTCTTTGCCATAGCTCAAATATGCGATGCAGAGCTAAAGGGAGCTGAATTGAAGTCCCGTGAACTGACCTTTATCCCCCGCCGGAAACCTCAGGCCGGGTCGTATTTCTTCGATGTTGCCCAGGCCAGGAAAGGAGGCAGCGCTGGGGCTACCACCCTCGTGCTCCAAACGCTGCTCTTCCCCCTGGTTAGGGCCGACGGGACCTCCAAGGTGGTGATAAAAGGGGGCACCCACGTGGCTTGGAGCCCACCTTTTCACTATGTGGAACACATCCTCTTCCCCACGTTGGCCCGGATGGGGATAGATGCAGAGGCCAGCATAGAACGCTGGGGATGGTACCCCATTGGTGGCGGTAAGATAAGGGTAAGGATACGTGGCAAAGCAAGGATACAGGGCATTGACCTAACCGAGAGGGGACAGCTGAAGAGGATATGGGGCATCTCAGCCTATTCCAATCTCCCAGACCATATAGGGGTCAGACAGAAGGAACGGGCCATCCAGATGCTCCGCCGCCAGGGTTTTGATGCCGAGATCACCACAATCCGGGCTCCTTCGCCTGGGAAAGGCACCTGCGTCTTCTTAGTGGCCGAGTTTGAGAACTCCATCGCAGGCTTTACTGCTTTGGGAGAAAGGGGGAAGCGAGCGGAAAAGGTGGCCGAGGAGGCTGTATCCGAGCTTTTGCACTACATAAGGAGCGGGGCTGCCCTCGATAAGCACCTCGCTGACCAGCTCATCCTGCCAATGGCCCTGGCTGAAACCACTTCGGTTTTCACCACCTGTGAGGTGACCCAGCATCTGTTAACCAACATATGGGTAGTGGAGCAATTTATGGGACGATGCTTTGAAGTGGAGGGAGAAGAAGGCTCAAAAGGCAGGGTGAGGACATTGGGAGGGTAAAGATGCTTGCCCTGGAGGATGTAGCCGCCGATTTGGAAGATTTCCGGCAGGCGGTGCAGGAAGGGGTTCCATACCGACCTCTCTACGTTAAAATCAAACTAACCTGGCGCTGCAACCTCCGCTGCCGGATGTGCAACGTCTGGCGCCAGGATAGGGGTGACCGCCTCACCTTGCAGCTCATCCGCTCCCTGGCGGATGAGCTGGCCGCTTTGGGAACCAAAAAAGTGCACCTCTCCGGCGGGGAGGTGCTCCTCCGCTCCGACATCTTTGAGGTGATAAGGGCTTTCGCCAGCAAGGGGATTCAGGTCAACCTCACCACCAACGGCACCCTGCTCACCCCGGAGGTGGCCGCCCGCCTGGTAGAAAGCGGCATAAGCAACGTCAGTGTCTCCCTGGACGGGGCTACCCCTTCCGTGCACGATGCCATGCGGGGAACCGGTACCTGGAAGCGCACCCTAACCGGCATCCGCAACCTCCGCCAGGCCGCAAAAGCCGCCCACCGCAAGGTGCACATCCGCATCAATACCGTCATCACCCGATGCAACTACCGGGACCTCGCCAGGCTCCCTGAAATCGCCCACTACGCCGGGGCCGACCGCCTCACCCTCATCCCGGTGGACGACCCGGATGGCCAGTTGCGGCTCAATAAGCGGCGCATAAGGGAATACACCGAAGAAATCGCCCCCCTTATAGCCCACCATGCCCTGGCCTATGGGATGATAGAAAAGGCCGAGGAGGTTTACCCCTTCGGCAGGAGCAAAGCCGAGTGGGAGCTGAGCAAGGCCGGGCTCTACGCCCGGGGGCTTTATCAGGAGCAGCCCTGTTATATGCCCTGGCTCCACTCGCTCATAGACCCCAAGGGACGTGTCTACCCCTGCTGTATGACCCGTTCGCTGACGCCCTTGGGTAACGTGGTGAAAAGAGGGGGATTTACGCCCGTGTGGGAAGGGGAGGCTTTCCGCTCCTTCCGCCTGGGGATGTTGAAGCCGGAAGGCCGCCCCTCCCTCTGCCATTGCTGCGATGATTTCCTGGAGGAGAACCGATACTTACACCGAAAACTCGCTGCGCTCTCTGGTGGTCCGAACTTTATGCCGTGTTGGTCAGGTGGCGAAGCGCCTGCACAATCAGGGGAGACCACTCGGAGGGACAGGAACGTCTAACTCAGCGATACGAAGGCTTCCTCTTCACGCTCGGCCTCAAAGACGTCGAAATCTTCCCGGCGGTAGATGACCTTTCGGACCGATTCGGGCAGCCGGGGTTTATCCTTGAGGGTGCGAGGAGGCACGTGTTCATAGCAATCACGGCACAGGATTCCCTCGTCGCCCATACGGGCGTGGAGGTCGCACACTGCACGCCCACATTTGCTGCATGTGGTGATGGCCTTCTCCTCGCACCGCCTTGGCAGGAGATAACCGATGATCAACTCACATTGCTTCGCCATGTCTAAACTCCTTGTAGTTCATTGCAAAACCAAGTAGAAAAGCCAAAGGCTTTTTCCCAGAGCCTCTTGCACGGAGGTTTCCAGGATGGCTTTGCCGTCATCGGAGAAGGGGCTTTCATCGGGGCAGCGAAACCGCCCTGATAAAGACAGCTTTAAAGTTTGCTTTATCTCCGACACCTACCCGCCCCAAGTAGGCGGGCTGGCTATCTCGGTACGGCGGATGGCCCACAGCCTGGCCCAGGCCGGGCACTCAGTGCACGTGGTAACCGTAAGCGAGGCCCTTTCCCCCGGCACCGTACACACCGAATCTGACGGCCCCATCGCCGTCCATCGTCTCGGCACGCACAAGCGCCTCCGGGATACCCTGACCGATTGGTTCGAGACGGCAGTTAAACTTGATGCTACCGAGGACTTCGACTTCTTCCACGGTTACTTCCTGGCCTACGCCGGCTACATCGCCGCCCTTGCGGCCCGCTACACGGGCAAGAAGTCGGTGGTCAGCGCCAGGGGCAACGACCTGGACGTGATGCCCTTCGACCCCAACAGGGCTCCTTTCACTTTCAAGGCCCTAGAGTGGGCCGATGCAGTAACCGCCGTCACCCGGGACCTGGCCCGCAAGGCCCAGGCCATATCGGGCCGCAGGGACGTGCGGGTCATCCACAACGGCGTGGATGCCGACCTCTTCGCCCCTTCCGACCCCGACCCGGAACTCCGAACCACCCCGGGTCTCGACCGGGGTCCCATCGTAGGGTTTGTGGGAGAGGCCAGGGCCAAGAAGGGCGTGGGCAGGCTATTGCGCATCTTCCCCCGCATCCACGAGGCCACCGGGGCGCAATTGGTCCTGATAGGCAGTGCCCGCAAGGACGCCCAGGAGATGCTGGACTTCTTCCGGCGCCGTCACCCGGAGGTGCCCCTGACGGTGGTTCCTCCCCAGCCCCACGAGGAGATGCCCCGCTACTATGCCCTTTTGAACGTGGTAGTGATGCCTTCGCTGCGGGACGGCCTGCCTAATGCTCTGCTGGAGGCTATGGCCTGTGGCCGTCCTGTGATAGCCAGCGCCGTAGGCGGTATGATGGACGTGATAACAGACGGCATTGACGGGATTCTCCTTCCACCTCGTGACGATGATGCGTGGGTGGAAGCCATCACCCGCATTCTCCAGAACCCGGAGAAAGGTGAACGCCTGGGCCACGCTGCCCGCCAGACGGTTCTCAACCGCTTCACAATCAGCCAGGAAGTGGAAGCGATTCTAGCCCTTTACAGAGAACTGTAAATCTCCAGAAGCCGCTGCCCTGCCCTCTCCCAGGTGAAGCCTTCCTCCACTCGACGGCGAGCCCGTTCTGCCGTGGCACGGGCCTTCTCAGGATGAGATAGGACATAAACCACCCGTTCGGCCAGGGCAGAGGCGTCCCCAGGCGGGAAGAAGAAGGCTTCTCCCTCTCCCAGCAACTCCCGCACTACAGGCAAATCCGCCGCCACGATGGGACGAGCAGCAGCGGCGTATTCCAGCACTTTGACAGGACAGCACCCCTGAACCACGTTCCGGTCGTTATACGCCAGGGGGATTAAACACACCGACGCCATTTCTATGCAGGCTGGAACTTGCCCCGGCGGTACCGACCCTTCAAACCTCACCGTCTCCTCATCCAGGCCCAGCTTGGAGGCCAGCTTCTCCAGCATTTTCCGCCGCTTGCTCTTCCCCGGCCCGATTATGCGCAGGCAGGCATCGGGAAAAGCAGCCAGGATGAGAGGCATCGCCTCGATGACCGTCTCCAGCCCCTGCCAGGAAGCCAGGGTGCCGATGTAGACCAGTCGGGGCGGCGAAGGCGGCGGCCATCCGCCAGGCCGGAAGGATTCAACGTCAACCCCATTGGGGATGACGGCAATCCGCTCGACCGGTGCGCCCAGGCTGCGGAGGAAAATTTCCGTTATCCGGGACACGCAGATGACGGCATCAACCCGCCGGAGCAACTCCCGCTCTTGAGCCCGAAGCCTGTTGGGAAGCGAGGTCTCTGCTACAGCCGGGTAGTGGTATTTCAGTTCCACGCTGGGAAGGCCGTTGGCCTCGAAGACAGTGCGGTAGCGGTATCCGAAGTGGCGTCTGGCTTCCACGGCAGCAGTTCCGCTCCAGATGTCCCGAAAGTGAACCACGTCATAAGCCCCCTCCCGGGCCCGCAGATGCTCCCACACTGCATCGCCGAAAAGCAAAGCCCGGCGGAGGAAGTTTCCCTCCTCGATGCGGCAGCGAATGACCCTGGCCCCGGCATAGGATTCTTCCTCGGCCATACCTGCCTGCCACACGGTGAACAGAGTGACCTCGTGCCCTGCCGAGGCCAGGCTTTGCACAAAGTGCGTTATGTGGCGGGAAGCCCCTTTAGGGGAAGGGACCACATCGAAAGCGGCATAGAGTACCTTCAAAGCCACAGTTCCTTAAGTTTCTCTTGATAACTAGCTACCCGACACTTTTGAGTTGCTCCCCTGAAGCAGATGTACGCAGCCCACCCGCCGGGCGATGAATCACCCGGCTGAGAAGCCTTAAAGCCGGTTGAAAACCGGCTGAGGATTAGCGGGTTTTCAACCCGCTTTCAGATTCTTAGCCGGGAGTTTCCAGCTCCCGGCCATTTCTGAGCCCAGCTTCGTAAAAGTGTCAGATGGCTAGTCTTGATAAGGCGTTTTACTGGACAGCGGCTTTACCGCTGCCCAGTAAAACACACCCTTTTCTTCTTTTTACCCTGCCGTGCTGCTCTGGTTTAGTATAGCATAATCTGGACGTGCGGACAACTTCTTGTTCCCTCACTTCACCCTCGACTAAGGCCAAATTCTCAATTCCGGCAAGTTGTGCTATAATCGAAGAGGTGGAAATAACACAAAACGGGGGTTATATGAAACGCAACGTTTCCTGCTTTCACAAGATTGGCATCTTACACCACCCTCGCATCCCTGAGTCTCAGGAGTTAGCCAGGGAGATTGAAACCTTTTTGAAAGAACAGGAGGTGGAGGTATGGCTTGGTTCGGCCTGGGATGAGGAGAGCGTAAAGGTTCAGATGCCGGGCACCGAGATTCTCATAACCCTCGGTGGCGATGGCACCATACTCCGGGCAGGAAGGATGGCCGTTGGATACGATGTCCTCATCCTGGGGCTGAATATGGGCCGGCTAGGCTTCCTGGCTGAGATGGAGAAGGACAACTGGCCTCAAATCCTGGAGGCCGTTCTAAAGGGGGACTACTGGGTGGAAGAGAGGATGATGCTCAAAGCCTCCTTCCGCCGGAATAGGCAGGTCAAGGGTCAATACGAAGCCCTCAACGACGTGGTGGTCAGCCGAGGCACCCTGGCTCGCATCGTGCGGCTTGCTACCTACATTGATGGATATTACCTCACCACCTACCATGCTGATGGCCTCATAGTCTCTACCCCCACAGGCTCCACTGCTTATGCCCTGGCAGCGGGAGGTCCCATATTGCCCCCTGAACTCCGCAACATCCTCCTCATCCCCATCGCACCACATCTTTGTATGGACAAGGCCGTAGTGCTATCGGAAGGCTCCCGGGTTTACATACAGGTATCCACCGACCACCAAGCCATCCTCACGGTAGATGGCCAGTTCGAGGTAGAGCTTAAAGATGGCGACGAGGTGGACGTGTGTGCCAGCCCTCACGTTGCTCATTTCATCCGCACCCGAGACCGCTCGTATTTTTACCACACCCTTCTTGAAAGGCTTCGTGGATGTTATTGAGATTTTCCCTTATGGCAATGGAACTAGCTTGCTTAATCCCCCGCCGGAGAGGAGGAGATGTTAGAGCGATACGCACGTCCTGAAATGCTATCCATCTGGAGCAAAGAAAACCAGTATCGGAAATGGTTAGAGGTGGAAATCGCAGTCTGTGAAGCCTGGGCCGAGTTAGGGGCTATCCCTCAAGAGGCAGTGGAAGCCATCAAGCGAAAAGCCTCCTTCGATGTGGATAAGATAGCCGAAATCGAGGCCCAGGTACGACACGACCTGATAGCTTTCCTTGAAAATGTAGCCGAACACATTGGCGAGGAAGCCCGTTACTTCCATTATGGCCTTACTTCCTCAGATGTGAAGGACACAGCCCTTGCCTTGCAGATGCGAGAGGCAATGGACCTCATCATCGCCGATGTGGGGGAACTCGTCGCCGTCCTCAAGGAGCAGGCTTTCCGATACCGGGATACAGTGATGATGGGCCGCACTCACGGGATGCACGCAGAGCCCATCACATTGGGATTGGTGTTCGCCCGGTGGGCCTTTGAGATGGCTCGCAACCGGGAACGCCTCCATCGGGCTCGGCAGGCGGTTTCGGTGGGGAAGATTTCGGGAGCAGTTGGGACTTACGCCGCCCTTGACCCTCGGGTAGAGGAATTAGCCTGTCGGAGGTTAGGGCTTAAACCTGACCCGGCCTCCAGCCAGATCATCAGCCGTGACCGCCACGCCGAATACCTTTGGAGCTTGGCGATTACCGGCTGTTCGGTGGAGAAATTCGCCCAGGACATCCGGCTCCTTCAGCGCACCGAAGTAGGGGAGGTGGAGGAGCCCTTCGCCCCTGGCCAGAAAGGCTCCTCGGCAATGCCTCACAAACGTAACCCTATCCTGGCTGAAAGGCTCTGTGGCCTCGCCCGCCTGCTGCGAAGCCACCTCCACGCTGCTTTGGAGAACATCGCCCTCTGGCACGAACGGGATATAAGCCATTCTTCGGTGGAGCGGTTTATCCTGCCAGAGGCCACGTCCCTTCTCGATTACATCCTGATTTCCTTCACAAAGCTTGTGCGCAATTTAAAGGTGAATCAAGATAGGATGAAGCAGAATTTGCGGTTAAACCACAGACTTTACGCCTCTGAAAGGGTAATGCTGGCTCTGGTGAATAAGGGGCTCAGCCGTCAAGAGGCTTATAAGCTGGTGCAGGAAGCGGCTTTTAAGGCCTGGGAAGAAGCCCGGGATTTCGGGGATGTGCTCCGGGAGGATGCAACCATTGCCAGCCTCATCCCTTCCCAGGAGATAGAGAAGCTCTTAGAACCCGCTTGGTTTCTCCGCCATACGGAAGTCGTGTTCCAGCGGCTCGATAAGCTTTCCACGGCCTCAGGCTAAGCATCCGTGGAATTACTCCTCTGCCTCGGGAGGAGTCTCTTGTGCTCCTGATTCAGCTTCAGCCTTAACCTCTGTAGAGCTACTGACCTGCGGGGCACCACAATAGGGGCAGATGTTCCAGTTCAGGTGCAACAGGCGCTTGCACATCAGGCAGGTTTTCTTAAGCTTGGTGTGGCAATAAGGGCATACCAGGAAATCCTGTTCCACCTTTCTGCCACACCCTGGGCATACTTCTCTTTCCTCAATGCCCTGCAACAGGGCTTCTTCCTCCAATGCCCTTTCATAGGCCTCGGCAAGGGTCTCCTGAGGGCGCAGGATGAAGTACAACAGGAGGCCTGGGATATTGAAGAGCAGCACCATCAGGGTAGCCAATATCTGGGCCAGCGCATCCCTGGTGCGAGACCTTATATCCCGGAAGGTCCATATAACCAAACTAAGCCAGAAGGCAATGAAGAAAGCCCCCACTAAAGCCAGGATGATTTGCAATACCAGAAGAATCCTGGCCACAATGTCGGCAGGTATCTCTATAGGCATAAAACCTTCTCCTCAAGAGGAGGTTAAGCGGGCTCCGGGAGGGGATTTCACCCCCCGGAGCCTCTTTCCCCGTCATTTGAGTTCTACCACAGCGCCAGCCTCTTCGAGCTTGGCTTTGGCTGCTTCGGCCTGCTCCTTGGAAACGGCCTCCAGGACTTTGGTTGGTGCGCTCTCCACCAAATCCTTGGCTTCCTTGAGCCCTAAGCTGGTCAATTCCCGGACAGCTTTGATAACCTGAATCTTCTTGGGGCCAATCTCCTTGAGGACCACATCAAACTCCGTCTTCTCCTCAGCCGCAGGAGCAGCCTCAGCAGGAGCACCAGCGGCGGCAGCCGGAGCAACGGCCACGGGGGCGGCTGCGGTAACGCCAAATCTCTCTTCAAGGGCTTTAACCAGCTCAGACAATTCCAGCACCGACATCTTCTCGATAGCTTCAATTATCTCTTCCTTGGTCATCGAACACACCTCCTAGATTTTATTGATTGCAAATTTAAGGGGCAAATCAAGCTTGACTTTGCCCCTCAAGTTGCCTGGCACGGGCTTGAAGCACGTACATAAGGCTGCGTATTATACCGCTGAGCACGTTCACCAAGCCATATATAGGGCTCTGAAGGCCAGACACCAACTGTGCCAGGAGCACTTCCCTGGGGGGGAGTTTGGCCAGGGCTTGTATCTCTTCGATGGTGATGAGCTTAGAGCCCAGGAATCCCCCCTTAATGGTTGGGAAGCCAAACTCATCGGAATATTTCACGATGTTCTTGGCCGT
>DRAO01000216.1 GCA_011041825.1 Chloroflexota bacterium | reverse complement strand
GGCTCACCGAGGAGCAAAAGCTCATCCGGAAGACGGCCAGGGACTTTGCCGCCAAGGAGATTGCGCCGCTGGCGGCCAAGCTTGACGATACAGGGGAGGTCCCCATTGAGAATTTCCGCAAGCTTGGAGAACTGGGTTTTCTGGGCCTGATGGTGCCCGAGGAGTACGGCGGCAATGAGGCCGATGCAGTAAGCTATGTCCTGGTGGTGGAGGAAATCTCCAAGGCCTGTGCCTCCACTGGAACAATGGTGGCCGTCCAGAACTCCCTTGTCTGCCAGCCCATCGCTATGTTCGGCACCGAGGAGCAAAAGCGCAAGTACCTTCCTGGCCTGGCAACCGGCAAGGCCATCGGGGCTTTCGCCCTCACCGAGCCCGAAGCCGGGAGCGATGCCGCCGCCATCCGCACCAGGGCCGTCCGGGAGGGCGATTATTACGTTATCACCGGCACCAAGCACTTCATCACCAACGGCTCCATTGCCGATGTGGTCATCCTCTTTGCTACGGTGGACCCTTCCTTACGCCACAAGGGCATTACCGCCTTCATCGTTGAAAAGGGCACTGCGGGGTTTAAAGTGGGTAAGGAAGAAAACAAGATGGGCATCCGGGGCACCAACACCGCCGAGCTTATATTCGATGAATGCCGTGTCCCCGTTGAGAACCGGCTTGGCGAGGAAGGACAGGGGTTTAAGATAGCGCTGATGATGCTGGATTCGGGTCGCATCGGCATCGCCGCTCAGGCGGTGGGGATTGCTCAGCGGGCTTATGAAGAGGCGCTGGAATATGCCAAGACCCGCCAGCAATTTGGCCAGCCTATCGCCCAGTTCCAGGCCATCCAATGGATGCTGGTGGATATGCATACCCGCATCGAGGCAGCCCGGCTCCTCACTTTCAAAGCGGCCCTCAAGAAAGACGCAGGCGAACGCTACACCAAAGAAGCGGCTATGGCAAAGCTCTTCGCCTCGGAGACGGCAGCGTGGGTTACCAACCGGGCTGTCCAGATTCACGGGGGCTACGGGTATATGAAAGAATACGTGGTGGAACGGCTCTACCGGGATGCTAAGATAACGGAGATTTACGAGGGCACTAATGAGATACAGCGGTTAGTCATTGCGCACCAAATTCTCCGATAACCGTAATGTTGCCCCACGCCGGGGCAGAAAGGGAGGAAAAGGTGCGTTTTTGTGGGCAACGGCTTTGCCGTTGCCCACAAAAACGTTTCTCCCTTTGTGGAGCCATCGGCGGCATTGCCGCCGTCTAAAATTTACACCACCTCGTAACCTTCCTCCCGCAGCAAATCACGGAGCTGGCGTGCCGTGTCCACCGCCTGGCCCCGCCAGTGGTTATTGGCAAAGAGGAAAACGGTATCGGCTTTCTGCTGAAGGTAACCGATTTTCGGGACCCACTCTTTCAATTCATCACGGCTGTAGGTGTAATCATATCGCTCCCAGGCCTCTTTGTGATTCCACCACTTCTCCTTGTTGCGCCCGTGAAAGCGCACATAAGCTACATTCCCCGTGGCCTCAGCAATGGGAGGCATTAACCCCCTCAGCGGCGGCTCATCCACGCAACAAAAGCCAATGTTATGGTCCCGGAGGAAGGCAAAGGTCTCCCGGGTGAGCCAGCGGACATTGCGGAATTCCACCACCAACGGGACCGAGGAGAGGTTCCCCGCCACAACCCTCAAGTACTCCCGGTTCTCCCTGGTGGGAGTGAAGGAGTATGGGAACTGAGCCAACACACACCCCAATTTGCCCTCTTCCATCAACGGCTCCAACCCCTCCAGGAACACGGCGAAATCTTCACGGCTGGATGCCCGTTCGTGGGTTAAGCCTTGATAGGCCTTGACGGTGAAGAGGAAGTCTTGGGGCACCCGGTTTGCCAGGCGTTTCATCGTGCGCCTATCCGGAGGGCGGTAATAGGTGAAGTTAAGCTCACAGGCTCGAAAATGGCGGGCATAATACCGGAGCCAATCCCTTTGTGGAAGTTCCAACGGGTAAAACGCCCCCACCCAATCCTTGTAACTGAACCCGCTCGTGCCCACATAAATCATAATCAGCCTCCCATTACAGCACCTTCGCCCTTACCCCTTTTGCTCCTTGCGGTAAAGGCAGCATTACCAACCACAGGTTAAATGCAGAGTTACCTCTTGAGCGATTCCACGAATCAGCTTAATAGCTTCTCCTCCACTTCCTGCGGGCTCATACCGATGACGGAAACCACCTTGCTTCTGGAAGTGGCTCCGGCTACAATTTCAAGCCGGCTCTTCTCCACCCCAAGCTTCTCCGAGAGGAAGCTAATCAATTCCTTGTTAGCTTTGCCCTTTTCGGGGGGAGCAGCTATTTTTACCTTTATGGCATCCCCGTACCGACCCACGATTTCGTTACGCTTGGCTCTGGGGATTACCACCACCGTAAAAGCAGCCCCTCTCTCGGCCTTTGTGATGTGAAACTTTATCTTTTTCATAACGGTTTCTCCCTTACAATAGGGGACCAATGGTGGCTCTGCATCACCAGAAAATCCCTGACAGGATGGCAAGGATAATCCCCTCCATCATTTGGAGGAGTATAATCGCCACCACTGGAGTTATATCTATCATACCGATAGGGGGTATAACACGGCGCAAAGGGGCCAACACGGGCTCAGTGATCTGAATGAGGAAAGACATAATCGGGTGATAGGGGCTCAGGTTAAACCAGGAGAGGAAGACCCTGGCCAAGATGGCGAGGCTGAGCAAATCGAAGAAGAGCTTCACAATCTTGTATACAATCCACATAACAGTTACCTCCTTTCGCCGAAGATGGCTCGTCCCAGGCGAACCATAGTGGCCCCTTCCTCGATGGCAACCTCAAAATCATCGGTCATCCCCATAGATAGATGCTTCCAATCAATTTGGGGGAATTGCTCGGCCAGATAATCCCGCAGTTCCCGGAGTCTCCGGAAAAAGGGCCTTGCTTCCTCGGGGTCGTTAACTATGGGGGCAATGGTCATAAGACCCTGGACGGATAAATTAGGGAAGGAGAGTATCTCTCGGACAGCATCCTCCACCTCTTCGGGGGCAAAGCCGAACTTGGTGGCTTCACCCGAGATGTTGACCTCCAGCAAGATGGGGATGACCTTGCTCTCCCGGCCTGCCCGCTTGTTTATCTCCCGTGCTAGCCGTACGCTATCCACAGAATGGATGAAATCGAAAATGCCCAATGCTTTGCGAACCTTATTGGTTTGCAGGTGCCCCACCATATGCCAGGTAGGGGGCGTGCCAAGAGCCTGGTTCACCACCGGGATTTTTCTCAGGGCTTCCTGCACCCGGTTCTCGCCAAAGTGTTTCACGCCCAGCCGGGCAGCAATTAAGATGCGTTCGGGGTCTATCGTCTTGGTAACGGCTACAAGGGTGATGTCCTCTGGACGACGGCCCTTCCGAAGGGCTGCCTCGGCAATACGTTCTCGCACTCTCCTGAGGTTGGCTTCTATATCAACCATAGGTTATCCTCGTGAAGGATAATCACCTTATCCCCACTATCACGGCAAAGCGTCCCGTCCTGCCCCTTGAGGCCCGA
The DNA here is from genome assembly GCA_011041825.1 of Chloroflexota bacterium. Lineage (GTDB taxonomy): Bacteria > Chloroflexota > Anaerolineae > SpSt-600 > SpSt-600 > HyVt-206. The sequence continues at coordinate 5,653 of DRAO01000216.1, read as the reverse complement.
TGGGAGAAGAATTCATCTCTGTGGCAAGCGGTACAGATTTGGGCAACTTCCACTTGCTTAACCCCGGCCTCAGCCAGGTAACGCCTGTTAAGCTCCCAGAGGTCAAGGTGGACGGCGCCGTTGCTTCCTTTCACCAGGGGTGGGGAAGCCAGATGCTCCTGGGCCAGTTCAACCACCTCCTCACCGACTTCGTAGCAACAGGGACCTATGGAAGGGCCTATCCCGGCTACAATGTCTTCGGGATGGGAACCGAAGGCTTGAACCATAGTCCTCACGGCTTCGGCTGCTATGCCCAGGATGCTCCCCTTCCACCCGGCGTGGATTAACCCTACAGCCCTCTCCTCAGGGTCATAGAGGATGATGGGCACGCAATCGGCAAAACGCAGTATCAGGAAAACCCCAGGCACATTGGTCACCAGTCCATCGGTAGCGGGTATCACTTTGCCAAGGTGCAATTTATCAACCACGGCCACACGGGTGCTGTGCACCAGGTAAGAAGTCACGGTTTGATGCGGGGATATGCCAAGAGTGCGAAAAATCAGCCTGTGGTTGGCTTCAACGGCTTCCAAATCATCGCCGACGGTGTGCCCTACGTTCAGTGAATCAAAAGGAGGGCGGCTCACCCCTCCCAAGCGGGTGAAGACAGCTTGTACAAGGCCATCGAATCCTCCCAGGGAGTTGAAACGGTAGAAGACCAAGCCGTTTACGCTTTGCCGTTGCACCCTCGTTCTCCCCGCTTATTTCTGAAGAGCGTTCGACCGGAAATAGTCTAACACAAAAGGTGGGGGATGGCAAGTTTACGGAGTTAATTTGACTAAAAAGTTTATTTAGGTTATACTATATTACGCACGGGGCGTAGCGCAGCTGGCTAGCGCGCAGCGTTTGGGACGCTGAGGTCGGAGGTTCGAATCCTCTCGCCCCGACCTGATGGAGCAGGCCAGGGCCTGCGCTACGGATGGACGGGCGGGAGTGGCGCAAAGGTAGCGCAACGGCCTTCCAAGCCGTGTGTTGCGGGTTCGAGTCCCGTCTCCCGCTTAAAATGCCTTTCAGAGGGCCCATAGCTCAACGGTAGAGCGGCCGGCTCATAACCGGCGGGTTCCTGGTTCGAATCCAGGTGGGCCCATAGAATGCTTAGCTCCGGTCCTTTACAGGCCGGAGCTTATTTTTGACCAAGAGGCCAATCTATGCTTGCTTTTCCCCTTGTGTTCGGAGTGGCTTTCTTAACCTCGCTGTTGCTGGCCCCTCTAACCGCAACCCTGGGCCTGAAGCTGGGTTTTGTGGATGTGCCAGGAGGACGACGCATTCACAGGGAACCCCGCTCTCGCTTGGGTGGTGTGGCTCTCTTCGCCTCTTTTATGCTAGCTACAGGCCTTACCCTGGTGTTACCCCCCCGTTTTATGCCCCCTCGCTATGACCCCAAGGAGTTGACCCGGCTGACAGGGGTATTGGTGGGTTCGGCTTTCATTTTCTTAGTGGGACTATACGATGATAAGGTCGAGATGAAGCCATTCCCCCAATTGCTGGCTCAGGTGATAGCTGCCCTAATTGCTATCTCCTTTTTGGTCTTTATCGAGAGAGTTATGAACCCTTTTACCGACCAATTGGTGATTTTCCCCTTCCCATTCACCGTGGCTTTCACCATCTTCTGGATAGCGGGGATGATAAACACCGTTAATTTCCTGGACGGGTTGGATGGATTAGCCGCTGGTGTAGGGGCCATCGTCTGTGCGATATTAAGCCTGCATATGTGGCGGGAAGGTCAGCTCAGCGTGGCTTTGCTCCCTCTGGCTTTACTGGGATCAACCCTGGGATTCCTGCCTTATAACTTCAACCCTGCCAAAGTATTTATGGGGAGCTGTGGCTCTTTCTTCCTGGGCTATGCGCTGGGCACCCTTTCCATTATAGCCGGGGCTAAGGTAGCTACCATCCTGCTGGTGATGGGGGTTCCCATAATGGATGTGGCCTGGCTCATCCTCCAGCGCACCCGTCAGGGTCACTCTATTTTTCAAGCCGATAGAAGTCACCTCCATCACCGCCTTTATGACCTCGGCCTCTCACAGCGTCAGGTTGTGCTCATCTATTACAGCATAAGCGCTTTATTCGGGAGCCTCGTGTTCATCCTTTCCTCACGGTTGTATAAGCTGTATGCCGTGTTGCTCCTGGGCTTCCTCACCGGTTTGAGCCTGTGGTTCTTAAGCCCTCGCTCCCATAAAAGTTCCTGAGGTTTGCCTGAATGGGTGTGGGGTTTGTGCTTATGGCTCCCCTATATGGGGAAAGCAAGGTCGAAAGGCTTGTAGCCGAAGCTCGTCTGGCGGCGGCTTCGGACTTATTGGCGAAAGTTCTGGCTATCCCGGAATTCAACCCCGTGATAGTGGCCACCAATTCCCCCCAAGTTGCCCAGGAATTTAAGGCAACCGGCGTCCTAACGGATTTGGATAGAGGGGATTTCCATTTTGGGCGGCGGCTCCTGGAGATAATTTCCCGCTATCAGTTGAGGAAAGTCTTCTATGCCGGGGCAGGCAGTGCTCCCCTGTTACCTTTCCAGCTTTTAGCGGAGGTCGCTTCCCGTTTAAACAGGGAGGATGCTCTGGTGGTCACTAACAATCTCTTCTCCAGCGACTGGGTGGGCTTCTCCCCTGGCCGAATCCTGGAAGAAATCCGCCTGCCTGATTCGGACAATGACCTTGCCTGGAGGTTATGCGACGAAGGGGGCCTGCGTCCCTATGTAGCTCCTCTCTCCACCGCTACGGTGTTTGATATAGATACCCCCGCTGAATTGGGAATCCTCAGGCTTTATCCCGGCCTGGAAGGCAAGCTAGCTTGCTTCTTAGGAGAGGCGGATATAGATACATCCCGGGTCCAACAGGTGTTACAAGTGCTCAGGGATGAAAACGCCTTCATATTTGTGGCTGGAAGGGTTCCCAGCTATTCCTGGATTCGCCTGGAGAAAGAAGCTCCCTGTCGAACCAGAGTGCTGAGTGAGGAGAGGGGGATGCGCTCCAGCGGGCGTCAAGGTAGAGGGGAAGTGCGCTCCCTGCTGGCTTACCTGGTGGAAGCCCTGAAGCCCGGGGGGTTCTTCAGGCATCTGGCTGAGATGGCCGATGCTGCTATCATAGACACCCGGGTTCTTATGGCCCACTGGCGGATATGGCCTCCGGCAGAGGAACGTTTTAGCTCGGATTTATTCAGGGCAGAACCCATCACCCACCCTCTGTTGCGGGAATTCACCGAGGCAGCAAGGGAAGCCCCAATTCCAGTGCTCCTGGGAGGTCATTCTCTGGTTTGCGGAGGGATTATGGCCCTGGTGGACATAGCCGATGCTCGCCCGCCTCATCGTCCTGAGGTCTTTACGCTGTCGTCGAAAAGATGCCCCCGAAACGGGGGTTTTTCAAGGGAAGGCATTTCTCCGACGGCGGCGAAGCCGCCATCGAAGAAATGCCCCTCCCCTCCTGTGTAAACAAGGGCGAGGGCGCTTTCAGCTTACTTATGAATTGAGGGGGAGATGATGCCTGGAGTTATAAAGCTACGTCTGGAAATCCAAAGGCCCTGGCTTAAGGTGGGGCCCTTCTGGGCTACCCTGGCCGGAAGCATTGCAGCGGGGGGACTTTCGCTCCAACCCCGTAATTGGCTCCTCCTTGTGCTGGTTCTGTTCTTAACCGAAGGCGTTATGGGTAATTGGTGGGACCATTTGTTGCGCCTGGCCGGGTGGAAGACCTCCGACCGAGCGGAAGCTATAGAGATGGTGCCGCCTCCCCCTTATGCCCTGCCGGGCTCCCTGGCCTGGAAGCTATGGGAATCCCTGAACCGCTTTGCCATCTGGTGGATGCACATATTCTGGCCTCAGGAAGGGACTGATTTCCTCGGCCTGTTGGTTTTCACGGGCTTGACCTGGGTATTGGGAATAATCCTTGGTAGAATCGCTTACCCCCTCATTGCGGGAGCCCAGGCTCTGGGGATATTAGGGGCAATGGTGGCAAGGCGGGGAGGTGATTACCTGCCTGCAAAAGGACTCTTTGCCGTGACCTTCCCCTGGCTCTTGGGATGCATAACCTTCGGTGCTGTAACCCCTATCGCCTTTATGGTGGCCTTGCTCTTCGGTTTAATGCTCTGGGGGATTGAGGAAAGGAAGGCCGGGAAAACCGCCTGGCTGTTGCTCGGAACACCCCAACTGGCTCTGGTGTTATTATTATGGTGGGCGAAGCAACCTCTCCTGGCGGCTATGGTAGCCTGCATAGGGCTGGGGCTTTTCTTCCTGCTGGTTGGGGAAAGGGAGGTCAAACGCCTGCATTTACCTCTGATACTTTCAATGCTTCTAAGCGCATTGGCTTTGGCCCTGCCAGGGTAACACGGCTGCCTCCTTCCAGCGGCGGAAGAAGGCGTTTTTGACGGCGGAGCCACCGTCAAAGACGCCTGATATCCCTCTTCTTAAGCTAGAACAAAAGCTGATTTTGTGATATACTATAGGGGGTCAATGGGGTATCATCCCCTGAGTTGCGGGACGGGTTAAATCCTGGAGTCCTTCAGCGCCCCCGTTAAACGCACACCTGCGATACGGAGGTGAATTATGGAACATTTGCTTAGCATAGCTGACCTCGGCGTTGACGAGATATGGCACATCCTCAACCTGGCCAGGGACCTCAAGGAGGAATGGAAAAGGGGCGGCAATGAACCCCTCCTGGCCGGTAAGACCTTGGGGATGATCTTCCAGAAGCCCTCATTGAGGACCCGAGTTTCCTTTGAGATGGCTATGAGGCATTTGGGGGGATATGCGATTTACCTCTCGCCCAACGAGATTCAGCTTGGTAAGAGGGAGAGCGTGGCTGATGTGGCCCGGGTGCTTTCACGGTATGTGGATGGGATAATGGCCCGAGTTTTTGCCCATAGCGACATCGAAGAATTAGCCCGGTATTCCCGGGTGCCGGTTATCAATGGTCTGTCCGATTTTAACCACCCCTGTCAGGCGTTGAGCGACCTCTTCACCATCCTGGAGAAGCGGGGCAGGCTTGAAGGGCTCAAGCTGGCTTATGTCGGCGATGGTAACAACGTGTGTAACTCCTTGCTCTTTGCCGCAACCAAAGTAGGTATGGACATCGCCGTGGCATCACCCAAAGGCTATGAGCCTGTTCCCGAAGTGGTGGAGAAAGCCCGCTCCTTTGCTGCCGAGAGTGGAAGCGAGGTTTTCATAACCAATGACCCTGTGGAAGCGGTACAAGGGGCTGACATCATCTACACCGATGTTTGGACAAGTATGGGACAGGAAGCCGAAGCCGAAGAGAGGGCTAAGGTCTTCCCGCCTTATCAGGTTAACTCAACGTTGGTAGCCAAAGCCAAACCCGAGGTTATGGTGATGCATTGCCTCCCAGCGCATCGAGGTCAGGAAATCACCGATGAAGTAGCCGATGGACCTCACTCGATTATCTTCGACCAAGCCGAAAACCGCCTTCATACCCAAAAGGCCATCTTAGCCATCATCCTCGGGGGCAAGTAGGGCAAGCCGCCTTTCTGAAGAAATGGGGGTGCAGGGGGCCTTGCCCTCTGCCGGGGGTAAGGGGTGTCCCCCTCCGATTTTCCCTTTATCAGTTGCAAACCCTTTCTACGGGAGAGTGTTGAAAAAATGCCATTCCCATCTTGATGAGCATCCTTTGCCCTGAGG
>DRAO01000010.1 GCA_011041825.1 Chloroflexota bacterium | reverse complement strand
CAGAGGCCACTGCCACAGCCACCGCTAGGTCAACCGCTGGCTCCCTTATCCTCATACCCCCCACCACGTTGACGAAGATGTCCTGGTCGGAGAGGCGGAGGCCCACCCGCTTGGAGAGCACCGCTATGAGCAGGAGCAAACGGTTTATATCAATCCCGTTGGCCGTGCGGCGAGGGATGGCAAAGCTGGTGGGAGAAGTCAGAGCCTGGATTTCCACCAGAAGGGGTCTGGTGCCTTCCATCGTTATGGCTATGGCTGAACCCGAAGCGTTGGGAACCCTCTCGGAGAGGAAGATTTCGGAAGGGTTGGGGACCTCCTTTAAACCTTCCTCTCCCATCTCGAAAATGCCCACCTCTGAGGTAGCCCCAAAGCGATTCTTCACGCTCCGCAACACCCGGTAGGAATGGAAGCGGTCCCCTTCCAGGTAGAGCACGGCATCCACAGCGTGCTCCAGGACCTTTGGGCCAGCGATGGCCCCCGCTTTGGTGACGTGACCTACCAGGAAGACGGGTGTGCCCGTGCTCTTGGCTATCCTGAGCAGCCGATAGGCGCATTCCCTCACCTGTACAACGCTGCCGGGGGTGGATTCCAGAGCTTCGGAATAGATGGATTGGATGGAATCCACCATAACCACAAAAGGCCCCATACGTTCTATGTGGGCCATTATCTGTTCCAGCGAAGTCTCGGCAAGCACGTATAAGTTGTCTTCCCTGACCCCGAGCCTATCGGCCCGCATCCTTATCTGGCGGGCTGATTCCTCCCCCGAGACGTAAAGTACAGGGTCAGGCTGCTGGCGGGCCAGGAGGGAAGCCAATTGCAGCAACAAGGTGGATTTGCCTATCCCCGGCTCTCCTCCGATTAATACTACTGAGCCGGGCACAATGCCTCCTCCCAGCACACGGCTCAATTCTTCAATGCTCACCGGGATGCGGGTAATATCCTCAGCGGAGACAGCCGTAATGGGCATCGGCTCACCGCTAGGGGTAACGGGGCCTACAGCAGACTTCCTCTTTACTTCCGGCACCGTTTCCACCAGGGTGTTCCACTCGCCACACTGAGGGCATCTTCCCATCCACTTCGGGAAAGAGGCCCCGCAGGACTGACAAACGTAAATCACCTTCTCCCGAGACATCACTTTTACCTGAAGCTTTCTCAGAGGTGAACATCCGAATCAGTGGTTTGCAGAGTCCTGACGGGCTAAATTTCAGCCCTTAAAACCGAGCGTCCTCTAAAATCTTTCCTCAGCGAGGGAGGTTTTCGGCCTCTTCCTTTCCCAAGGGCAGCAGCTCCCCCTGCCCGGCAAAGAGGGGCAATTCTCCTGCCTGGCGGGCTTTAACTTCCATACAGATGTCATCATCCCGAGCATCAATGAGGATGGTATCGCCAGCCTTAAAGCGTCCCTCCAACAACGCCTCCGAGAGGCGGTCCTCCACGTAACGCTGGATGGCCCGCTTCAGGGGACGGGCTCCAAAATTAGGGTCATAGCCCTTCTCAGCCAGGAATTCCCGAGCCGCCTCCGTGGTCTCCAGAGTCAAATTATGCTCCTGCAAGCGCTTGCGGACTTTGCCTATTTCCAGGTCCACAATCTTCTTTATGTCCTCCTTGGTCAAGGGCCTGAATACCACCACTGCATCCACTCGGTTCAGAAACTCCGGGCGGAAGGTGCGCTTCAGGTCGGCAAGGACCTTTTCCTTCATCGCTTTGTAGCGGGTCTCAAAGTCCTTGCTTTCATCCCTCGTGGCCTTGAAGCCCAGGGCCGCAGCTTTGTTCAAGTTCTCCACGCCGATGTTGGAAGTCATTATGAGGATGGTGTTACGGAAATCAACCGTCCGGCCTCTGCCATCGGTCAAGTGGCCCTCTTCCATAATCTGGAGCAGGATGTTAAAAACCTCCGGGTGGGCTTTCTCTATTTCGTCCAGGAGGATCACCCGATAGGGTCGGCGGCGGACGGCTTCCGTAAGCTGACCGCCTTCTTCGTAGCCCACGTAGCCCGGAGGTGCGCCGATGAGCCTGGAGGCGGTATGGCGTTCCATATACTCCGACATATCAATCTGTATCAGGGCATCTTCGCTACCGAACATAAACTCAGCCAGGGCTTTGGCCAATTCCGTCTTGCCCACCCCGGTGGGTCCCATAAAAATGAAGACACCGATGGGGCGGCGGGGGTCCTTGAGGCCTGCCCTGGCCCGTCGCACCGCTTTTGCCACGGTCTCGATGGCTTCATCCTGGCTGACGATGCGCTTGTGAAGTTCCTCCTCCATATGGAGGAGCCTTTCGCTCTCTTCTTGGGCCAAGGAGGTAACCGGTATGCCCGTCCACATCGAAACCACTTCTGCCACATCTTCAGCGGTGACCTCGGGGATTTTCTGGGAAGCTTCCCACCCCATACGGAGGTGGGCAAGCTGCTCTTCCAGCTCCACTTCTTTGAGCCGCAAGGCTGCTGCCTCTTCGTAATCGCCCATCTCCAGGATTTCCTCCTTGCGATGGCGTATCTGCCTGAGGGTTTTGAAGAGCTCCCGGATGTGGCGGGCATAGGGGGATTTGTACATCCTAACCCGAGCAGCAGCTTCGTCTATGAGGTCAATGGCCTTGTCCGGCAGGTAGCGTTCTGTTATGTAGCGGGAGGAGAGGCGCACCGCTGCCAAGATGGCTTCGTCGGTTATCTTGACTTTATGGTGCTCTTCGTAGCGGCCTTTTATGCCTTTGAGGATTTCTATGGTTTCCTCAGGAGTTGGCTCAGAGATGTAAACGGGCTGAAAGCGCCTTTCGAGGGCAGAATCGCTTTCGATGTATTTCCGGTATTCATCGGGGGTGGTGGCTCCTATGCACTGCAACTCGCCCCGGGAAAGAGCTGGCTTCAGGATGTTAGCGGCATCTACAGCCGTGCCTGCGGCCCCCGCCCCAACCAGCATATGCATCTCGTCCACAAACAGGATGACCTTAGAGCGCTTTATCTCCTCGATAACTCTCTTGAGGCGCTCCTCAAATTGACCCCGGTAAATGGTTCCAGCCACCAGAGAGCCCACATCCAGCATCACCAGCCTCTTATCCAACAGGGGTTCAGGCACTTCGCCAGCGGCTATCCGTTGGGCCAAGCCTTCCACAATGGCCGTTTTACCCACGCCCGGCTCCCCGATGAGGGCGGGGTTGTTTTTGGTGCGCCGGGCCAATATCTGGATGACCCGCTCTATCTCCGTCTCCCGCCCTATGACCGGATCCAACTTGCCCTCCATAGCCAGCGCTGTGAGGTCTGTGGCAAGCTGATCCAGGTAAGGGGTGGGGCTTTCGGCAGGGCGCACCACGGTCCGGGGCTTGGCCTCGACGAGGAGCCTGGTGGTCTCCTTGCGGACGGCTTCCAAGTCAATGCCCATATTGCGCAGCACGTCAACGGCCAGTCCTTCCTCTTCCTTAACCAAAGCCAGCAGGAGGTGCTCGGTGCCCACGAAGTTATGGCCCAACCGACGGGCCTCATCCATTGCCAAGGCCAGAACTCTCTTTATGCGGGGTGTCAGGGTCAGTTGTCCCGGCGCACGCCTGCCGGGTTTAATCAACCTCTCCAGGGTGCGCCGGACATGGTCTGGGTTCACGCCCAGCTCCTCCAGCACCCTGACTGCCGCACTGTTCCTGTCCTGCAACAGCCCCAGGAGGAGGTGCTCGGTGCCAATGTAGCTATGGTTAAATTTTCTGGCTTCTTCCTGGGCCAGCTTCAGGGCTTTCCTGGCCTGCTTTGTGAAGCGTTCTAATTTATCCGCCATACCGCTTTACTCCCTTCAAGAGCTACTCTTCTTCTTCCTGAGCTTTGACGTATTCCTCATAATCTTTGCGCCAGTTTGGGCTTGATTTCTCGTACTCTGCTACCCTCTTCAGGCTGAGGCCCATCCTGCGGTGGACGGGGTCGAGGCTTATGATTTGCAAGCGCAACACGTCGCCCTCTTTGACCACTTCTTTGGGATGGTTTATGCGCTGGAAGGATAGCTCTGAAATATGGATAAGTCCTTCTATGCCCTCTTCCAGTTCGACGAAAGCCCCGAAGGGAGTGAGTTTGGTGACGGTGCCCTTCACAAATTGCCCTACATAGTATTTTTCTTCCACCGTGCTCCAGGGTTCCGGTTGGAGCCGCTTCAAGCTCAGGCTTATCCGCTCCTTCTCCCTATCCACCCCGAGGACATATACTTCCACCTCATCACCGACTTTCACCACCTCGCTTGGGTGCGAAATCCTCCTCCAAGAGAGTTCCGAGATATGGATGAGGCCCTCTGCCCCGCCTAAGTCCACAAAGACACCGAAGCCGCATATCCCCGTCACCCTGCCGGTGCAGATATCGCCCTCTTCCAATTCCCTCAAGAGGCGGGATTTGCGTTCCCTGCGCCATTCTTCCATCGCTGATTTTTCCGAGAGTATAAGGCGGCCTTGCTTCCTCTTCACATCCACGACCTTGACCTTTATCTTCCGCCCCACTAATTTTGAGAGCATACCTGTCACTGAGCCCCTGTTGTTGCGGTGACGAGCAGGGTCAAGCAAGGATACAGGCACAAATCCCTGGAGCATACCGGTTTTAACGAGGAGGCCGCCACGGTTGTAGCCCACCACCTCGACTTCAAATATCTCCTGGGTTTTGAACAATTCCTCCATCCGGTCCCAATCGGCCTCCGTCTGGGCCCGCAAAATGGAGACAACAGCTTGCCCTGCCTCATCTTCGGGCTTCACGATATAAACGGGGATTTCATCTCCCTCCCGGAAGTTGCTCAGGAGTTCTCTGGCGGGGCCGGAGAGTTCCCGATTGTAGAGCACGGCCTCGGTTTTAGTGCCTATATCCACCAGGACTTCGTCCTCGGCCAATTTGACGAGGATGCCCTTTACGATAGCACCGGGAGTGAGCTGAGGAACGCTGAGGGTCTTCTCCAGCAATTCCTCCATAGATGCTTCGCTCTCCAGGGAGACAGCTTCCGCCGCCTTCTTTGGTTCAGCGGTGTGTTCAACGGTTCTTACGGCTTCCATAACCCCTCCTGCCCGAGGTCTTCAAAAGGTATTATAACCAAATTTAAGTTAAAAAGCAAAATGAAGGACTGCCCGGTGTGGTTTCCTCCCGACGGGGAAGGGGATAGGGGTTAGGCTGGTATCACGGCAATGGCCTCAATCTCCACCAAGGCTCCTTTGGGCAATTCCGCTGCCTGAAGGGTGGTCCTTGCCGGAGGGGAATGGGGGAAGAATTCGGCATACACGGCGTTCATAGCCGGGAAATCCCCGATGTCCTTCAAGAAGACCCCCGTTTTCACCACATTTTCAAGGGAAGTTCCCGCTGCTTCCAGGATGGCTTTCAGGTTTAAGAGAGCTTGGCGTGTCTGGGCTTCAATGCCCTCTTCAAGCTCGCCGGTGTTGGGGTTTATGCCGAGTTGCCCGGCGGTGAAAACCAGGTTTCCGGCCCTTATTGCCTGTGAGTAAGGGCCTATAGCTGCCGGAGCTTTCGAGGTGCTTATCACTTCCCGAAGCATAGCTCTCCTCCCCGATAGAGATTTCGCTACTTAAGGGCAGCGCTGGTCATTGCAATCTCCCTAATTCCTCCAAAGCCTTCTCAAGCAATTTCTGCCACTGCTCTCGTTTGAGCATTGGCAGCCAGATGGCACGACGGCCTGGCCTCACTTCCTTCCCCAGGCGTTTCCTGAGCTCATCTCCCTTTATTTTCTTGGGGTCAACCCGAATCACGATCTGGCCATCCTCAACGCCGATGGAGCTCACGCCCGCTTTGAGGGCCAGCACTTTTATGCGCAGCTGATAGAGCAGATACCGCACGGCCACCGGCAGGGGGCCAAAGCGGTCCTCCAACTCAGCCCGCATCTCCTCGATTTGCTCCAGGGTGCGTAAATTCGCCATCCGCCGATACAGTTGCAGGCGCAGGAAGGGGTCGGAAACATAGCCATCTGGTATGTAAGAGGGCAAAGGCAGGTCAATGGTCACATCGGGCAAGCTGAGGAGGGCAGCCTTGGCAGCCTCTTCGCCTTCTCTCAATTCCTGTACGGCACGGGCCAACAAGCGGCAGTAAAGGTCGAAGCCGATGGCAGCGATATGCCCGTGCTGACGGGGGCCGAGGATTTCGCCTGCCCCTCTGATTTCCAGGTCCTTCATCGCTATGCGAAACCCCGCACCCAGTTCCCCGGCTTCCATCATCGCTTCCAGACGACGGCGGGCAGCCTCGTTCAACGGAGTCTGGGGGTCGTAGAGGAAGTAAGCGTAGGCCCGGACGGCACCTCGCCCCACCCGGCCCCGCAGTTGATACAGTTGCGCCAGGCCAAACATATCAGCCCGGTTGATGATGATGGTGTTGGCGTTGGGGATGTCCAGCCCGCTCTCGATGATAGAGGTGCACACCAGGATGTCAATCTTGCCAGCAGCGAAGTCCAGCATCACCTGGGCCAATTTCTCCTCAGGAAGCCGACCATGAGCTACCTCAACCCTGGCTTCAGGCACCAGTTTTTTAACCCTATCGGCCACTCCTCGTATCCCGTTCACCCGATTATGCACGAAGTAAACCTGCCCGCCCCGGTTCAGCTCCCGCAGGATGGCCTGGCGCACCAGGGTTTCGTCGTATGGCCCCACGTAAACTTTCACCGGCAGGCGCTCTTCAGGCGGGGTCTCGATGGTGCTCATATCCCGCACCCCGGTGAGGGACATATACAGGGTACGGGGGATGGGGGTGGCAGTGAGGGTGAGCACGTCCACCTGGGTGCGGAGTTTCTTCAGATACTCCTTATGAGCGACGCCGAAGCGCTGTTCTTCGTCTATGATGACAAGGCCCAAATCTTTGAAGGCCACATCCTTCTGGAGGAGGCGATGGGTTCCGATTACGATGTCAACCGTGCCTTTCTTGAGCCCTTCGATGATGCGGCGTTGCTCGGCGGGGGAGCGGAAGCGGGAGAGCATTTCCACCACCACCGGGAAGGGCTTGAGCCGTTCCCTGAAGGTTTCGTAATGCTGCTGGGCCAGGATGGTGGTGGGGACTAGCAGAGCCACCTGCTTGCCATCCATCACGGCCTTGAAGGCCGCCCGCAAGGCCACCTCGGTCTTGCCATAGCCCACATCGCCGCAGATGAGGCGGTCCATCGGGCGGGGCTGCTCCATATCACGTTTGACCTCTTCAAGGGCCTTGAGTTGGTCAGGGGTTTCTTCATAGGGGAAAGAAGCTTCCAGTTCAGCTTGCCAGGGGGTGTCGGGCGAGAAGGCGTGGCCGGTGACCACCTCACGGGCGGTGTAAAGCTGCAAGAGGTCACGGGCGATGTCGGCGATGGCCCGCCTGGCCCGCTCTTTAGCCCGCTCCCAGTCAGCAGTCCCAAGGCGGTGGATGACAGGAGGCTGACCGTCTATGCCCACATAGCGGCTGAGGCGGTCGGCCTGATGGACGGGCACATATAATTTGTCACCAGCGGCGTATTCCACCAGCAGGTATTCCCGCTCCACCCCGTGCATCTCCAGCTTGACCAGCCCCCGGAAGATGCCGATGCCGTGTTCGATGTGCACCACGTAGTCACCCGGCTTGAGGTCGGCAAAGAAGCTTTCAGGAGCCCGGGGGTGAGTGCGGGCGGGACGGCGAGGCGCAGGCCTGCTCCAGCCGAAGATTTCAGCATCGGTAAGGAGCACGGTGGTCTCATCAGCAGTGCGCAGCATCCACCCTCCGGAGAGGATGCCCCGCACCAAAGTAAGGCTGGCGAGAGGTGGGAGCTCGGTTACCTCCTGGACCAACTCGATGGGTTCGCCCCGCTCTTTGAGCATTTCGGCCAGGCGGTGGGCCTGACGGGTCACCAGCACCACACGGGTTCCGGCATTCTGCATAATACGGGCCTCGTCCAGCACCCGTTCCAATTGTCCGGCGTAAAGGGGGGCAGGGGTAAAGGCCTCGCCGATGGGGGATTTATCGCCAGGCCTTTCGCCCCAAGGCCAGCCCAGGAGCACATCCACCCGGTTCTCCAAGCGTTGCCTTATCTCCTGCCAGGGCAGATATGGCTCCGGCAGCCCTTCGGGGACCTCGCCCGATTTCACCATCTCCCGCTCGATGTCGGGAAGCTGCGCAGAGAGGTTTTCCAAGGCTATCACCAGTTCTTCGGGGTCCTCCACCAGGACAACGGCTTCGTCAGGGATGTAATCGAAGAGAGAGCCGGGGGCAAGGTAGAGCAGGGGGATGTAGAATTCGATGCCCCGGAAGGCCACACCCCGGCGCAGTTTCTCCATATCTTCTTGGAAGCGCCCTTGAGCCGGGGGGTGGCAGGTGGATGTGTCGAAGGCGACGAACCTCTCGGCGGCTTCTGGCCCCAGGCTTGGGATGGCCTCGGTGGCAGGGGTGAGGAGGAAGCAGTCGGTTTTGTCCAGGGAACGCTGGGTTCCGGGGTGGAAGTATCGGATGGTCTCGATTTGGTTGCCGAAGAATTCCAGCCGCACCGGCCAGCGGGAGGCCGGGGGGTAGATATCCACAATCCCACCTCGGCGGCTAAAGGTTCCGGGTTCGTCCACCACGCTGCCATTGCGATAGCCCAGGTCCACCAAAAAGCGCAGGAATTTGTGCAGAGGGCGTTCCTGCCCCACCCGGATGAGCCGCATCCCCGCTAGGAGTTGCGTGCGGGGCATAGTCTTGTAGAGCAGCGAACGGGCCGAAGCCACCACCAGGGGTGGACGGCCCTGGGCAATGCTCCTGTGCATCGGGGTGAAGTAGAGGGCAAGGCGGGAGAGGACTTCCATCCGCTGGGAGATGGTATCCCGGCTCCAGGGTTCTCGCTCGTAGGGGAGGGCATCAGGCTCCCGGAAGAGGAGAACATCATCAGGGGAGTCAGACCACTGGCGGAGTTCCTCGTAGTAGCGGCGAGCTTTCTCAACGGAGGAAAGCAATAGCACCAGAGGCCGCCCTATATCCCGATGCAGGGCGGCTAGCACGTATGGCCTGGCCGGTTCGGTAAGGCCCAGGACAAGGCGACGGCGGGAGGATAAAGCGTCCCTTTGCCTTCGTCCGGCCAGTTCCTCGACGAGGGCGTTGTAGGCATCGAGGCTTCTCAGGAGCGGCAAAAGGCCTTTCAGGTTCATCGCTCCACATCTTCCAGCCTGGTGAGCAGTTCTTCATAGCGGGTTAGCCGATAATTGGTCGTGTCTTTTCGACGGCAGCAAAGCTGCCGTCGAAAAGACACACTACTTCACAAATTGCCCTACCGCCAGCAGGATGGTGATGATGGTGCCGAAGAGGGCCAGGGTCCCGATGGTCCAACGGGTCATCGAGAGCATTCGCTCATACAT
>DRAO01000149.1 GCA_011041825.1 Chloroflexota bacterium | reverse complement strand
GGTGGTGTTGGATACCCCGGGGTCATCGGAGTTGAGGGTAACGATGACACCAAGCCGATAGAGGGCCAGGAGGGGATGGCTTTCGAGTTCTCTCACAGCTCCCGTTTGGATGTTGCTGGTCAGGCACATTTCCAGCACGACCCTTTTGAATTTAAGCAAATCTAATACGTTGAGGTCCTGGGTGGATTTCACGCCATGGCCGATGCGATTAGCTCCCAGGATTTCCACAGCTTCATAGACTCTCTCAGCGCCGGTGACCTCTCCCGCATGGATGGTTATACCTAACCCCTTGCGTCGGGCTTCCCTGAAGAGGGAAACAAGTGGGTAAGCCGGATAGTTAACCTCGTCCCCGGCAAGGTCAAGGCCCACTACCCCTCGATTACGGTTATTTAGGGCTAATCGGACCAGCTTTCTGGCTGTACCCACATCCATATCCCTGGTGATGGTTATGATGAAATTGACCTGAATCCCTCTCTCGGAGGCGGCCTTGCTCGCTGCCTCGAAAACCCAGTCGCTTACCTGGTTGAGGGGGAAACCTTGGCTTTGGGCCAGGGCTACGGGGTTAAAGCGGAGTTCCAGGTATCTAACGTTATCCCGGGCTGCATCCACAACGGCTTCGTAGGCTATCCTCTGGATTGCTTCTCTGGTGGAGTAAACACGGCGCAGGAACCTGAATTTGCTGAGGAAGAGTTGAAAATCCGGCTCTTCATCATCTATGACCTGGAAATAACGGCGCAGCTTATCCAAATCATAGGAAGGTAAGGGTATCCCTTCCTCCCGGGCTATCTCGATGATTGTGGATAAACGGAGGGAGCCCTCTAGGTGGCGGTGAATATCTACTTTAGGCAATCTCCTTATCTTCTCTCGGAGAGAGACCGAATCCCTTAGCATGCTCACGAGGCCTCTTTCTACCCTCAGGACCGAAGGCTTTACTTAACTGGTTGGTGCCAGAAGAATAGCCAAAGCCATCGAGACAAGCTTTGTCTCGTGGGGGTCAGAGCGTGATGCTACTACCAAAGGACAACGCCCCCCTACCACCACTCCAGCCATTTTCCCCTTGGCAAAGTAAGTGATGGCTTTGGCCAGGACATTTCCGGCTTCGATGTCAGGAGTTATAAGGATGTCGGCCTTCCCGGCTACGGGGCTTTGAATGCCCTTTATCCGGGCCGATTCTTCGCTTATGGCATTGTCAAGAGCCAGGGGGCCGTCCACGATGCCTCCTTTTATCTGGCCTCTGTCAGCCATCTTGGAAAGATTGGCTGCATCTAAGGTTGAGGGGATTTTGGGGTTGACCATCTCGGTGGCAGCCAGGATAGCCACTTTGGGCTCTTCTATCCCCAGTGCCAGAGCAACGTCAATGGCGTTTTGGACGATGGCCACTTTCTCTTCCAAACCGGGGGCAACCACAACCCCTGCATCGCTTACGAAGATCAAGCGGTTGAACCCCGGCATCTCAAACACTCCTACGTGTGTGAGGAGCTTGCCTATCCTGATGCCAAATTCCCTATCCAAAGCCGCCCTGAGAAAGTGGCCCGTTTCGATTTTACCTTTCATCGCTATCTGAGCGTGCCCCAGGCTCACCAGTTCCATCACTTTCCTGGCAGCCCTCTTGGGGTCGGGTTCGTGGATGACCATCATCCTGCTTATATCTATATCCTCCTCATCGGCGATGCGACGGATAAGGGTGTGGTCTCCCACAAGCAGGCATTCTGCCAAGCCAAGCTTTTCAGCATCCTGAGCCGCCACCAGTATCTCTTTCTCGTGAGCGGCAGCTATAGCCACCACTTTGGGTCCCTTCCTGCGGGCCTCTTCTATTAATTGGGTGAAGCTCGTTATGGCCATCTTAACCTTCTCCTGTTGGTTTTGATAAAGGCTGCGCTTTGGGGATTGTAAAGTAAAAAGTGCTGCCTTTGCCCAGCTCGCTTTTTACCCAGACCTTACCACCGTGAGCCTCAACTATGCTCTTCACGATGGCCAAGCCTAAGCCTACCCCTCCAAATCGGCGGGTTGTGGAACCATCCACCTGATAGAAGCGCTCGAAGATTTTGTCCAGCTTGTCCTCGGGTATGCCTATGCCCATATCTTCCACCTCTGCCCTTACGAAGTCATCATCATCAGATAGGCGGATGGTTATCACCCCTCCATCAGGGCTGAACTTTATGGCGTTGCTTATCAGGTTATCGAACACTTCCATAAGGCGGGTCTTATCCCCCATAACGAGGGGCAAATTAGGGGGTATTTCCAGCTTAAATTCTATCCCTCCCTTGCGGGCGGCTACCCAGGCCCCCTGAACGGCCCGCCTGGCTATTTCCTCCAAAGATACGGGGGCTAAGAGAAGCTTTTCTGACTCGGCCCTTTGCAGGACTATTATGTCTTCCACGAGGCGTGTTATGGCATCAGCCTTCTCCGAAACTACCTCCAAGGCCTCCTTCTGCTCCTTGGTCAAGGGCCCCATTGCCCCTTCCAAGAGCAATTCCACGTAGCCTTTGATGAAAGTGAGGGGGGTACGCAATTCGTGGGAGACGTTTTGTATAAATTCGCTCCTCATCCTGGAGAATTCTTTCAGCTCCTCATAGGCCCTTTTAAGTATCTCGGCCCGTTCCTTGAGGGCCTCGTAGAGCGACGCATTTTCTATGGCTATGGCTGCTTGGGCAGCCACGATGGAGAGAAACCTCTCATCGTCGGCGTTAAAAGCATTGGGCTTAACATCATCTATGCTTAATGTCCCTATCACCTTGTCCTTTACGACCAATGGTACCACCAGCAGGGAGCGCACTGAACGGTCAAAGAATATGAAGTTGGGGTCTTTGTAGGTGTCCGGGATGTAAATGGGGCGGCCTGTGGCCACAACTTGACCGCTGACCCCCTCACCAACTCGGAGCTTGGCTTCATTGCGCCAGCGGGAAGTCAGACCGCTAGCCGCTTTTATCTCCAGCCAGCCGGTGTCCTCATTAAGGAGGAAGATGCAAGCCCCCCGGCAATCCATAACGTGCTTTATCACGCTGACAATGGTGTCAAGGACTATGGAGAGGTCAAGGCTTGAGTTTATCTGCTGGGAAAGGGCATAGAGGGTTGCCATCTCAGCCAGGCGGATCTGGGTTTGCTTGTACAGGTAGGCATTTTCCAGGGCTCCCGCTATGGTGGAGGCTGCCGACTCCATAAGCAGCACATCTTCCCGGCTGAAGGGTTCCCCATCGAGCCGGTTTACCAGAATCACGAAGCCCAGCAGGTCCTCCTTGGCGATGAGGGGAGCTATCAGAGCTGGTGGGGAGCCTTTTTCCAAGGGCCATTCTAAATCGCTTGTTACAACAACGGCACGGCCATCAGACACTGCTTTGTAGAGTTTCTCCCCCTCTATTTGGGATAGAAGCTCGCCCCTGTAACCCCAGGTGAAGGCTGGCTCCAGGTCTTTACCCGTCTTCAGGAAAAAGGCCCCGGCTTCGACAGGTAGCATCTGTTGCAGCAATTCGCTGGCCCGATTTATTATCTCTCTGGGATTTGGATAAGCAGTTACCAGTTGCCCTAACCTGCTCAGGGCTTTAAGTTGTTCCACACCTTTCATAAAATCACCGCTCCTCCAACAACCACTTCCAATATTTCAAGGTAGCCCATAATCCCACCACCATTCCCAGGAACATAGGAATATGATAAGTGGTCACGTAGAAGCCTTCCAGGTTTAAGGGAAAGGGAATGGCCTCCGCTGGCACGAGTAGCAACGCCGTCTTCATCAATCGGGCGAATAGGGCTATGAAAAGCAGCCCTCCCATAAGGTAAAATGCCCTGTAATAAGGGGGCATTTTAGTCACAGAACCTAATTTCCAACTCAGTTCCTTCAGCACAAAGGATACATAAATGGCGGAGATAAGGCTAGATGAGCTTAACATAGCTATTATGAGCTCCACTTCCTCCTCCCCATCATCAGGTTGAAAAGGTAGCTTACCAGGGCCACGGTTATGGCCCCAGCTAAAGCTAGAACTAAATCCCCTGCCACATCCCCTACAAAGGAGCCCCCCCTCTGGAGATAAAGGACCCCAGCCAGTATGAAGAGAATTATAGGCAAAAGATAAAGCTGATAAAAGGTCCTTTCCCCAGCTTTCTTCTCATAGAACCGGGCTATCAACATTACCATCCCTAATATGAAACAGAAAATCAACAAGGAGGCAAGGTGTAGGAGGGCCTTTACCATTGGTTATCTCCTGACAAAGGCTTCGATGAAGGATTCGGCCATCCTTCGTGGACTGCCGCTCATAATTCCTTCACGCCCCTCAAATCGCTCCAGTATTTCTATGCCTTGATCGGTTATCTCAAACCTGCGGATGTCTTTCGCATGGTCGCTCCCACGGAGCTTCAACACGAGCAGGGCCTTGTAGATTCGGCTTTCCATCTCTACATAACGGAGGAGGATGTATGAATCCACTACATAGCTTAGGCCATAGGTATCGGTTTCTCCCCCCAATAGCACCGCACTCTCCCGAGTGAGGATGCTCGTTAACCCCAGACGCTTAAGGCTATTGATAAAGGCATATTCTATGCTCCTCAGCTCATTAGGGTCTTTGGTAAGCCTCTCGAAGTGGGATATGCTGTCTATGAGGATTCTCTTGGCTCCCATCTCTTCGACGGCCTGCTCTATTATTCCATCAATGTTTTCCAGGTCAAGTCGGCTTACTTCAGGGCTGGTCATAAAAACCTTCAGAAGTCCTTCTTCCTCAAACTTCTTGAAATCCCACCCGAAGTGGGCAGCATCCCGGTAATATTGTTCCGGAAATTGTTCGAAGGTGATTATTATCCCTGGTTCTCCATATTTCACGATGCCGTTGTAGATGAATTGCATCCCAAGGGTGGTCTTCCCGGTTCCGGGTGCGCCCTCTACCAGGTTAGCACTGCGGGGGAAGAAACCACCTGCCAGCATCTCATCTAATCCGCTTATGCCCGTCTTAATCCTTTCCATCAGGAGCCCTCCTTTGTTTCGGCCAGATTTCTCATTATGTGATAAACCACCTTAACTCGAAACTGGCGGTCCTCGCAAGCTTTGATGAACTTTTCCACCATCATACGCATCTTCTTATCACGGGAGAGGGAATATACGGGGATGCCGGCAATGATGCGTACTTCCAATAACCCCTGTTGCACCATTTCCTCCAGTTCGGGTCTTACCGCATCTGGAGACCGACCGGCGAACCGAGCCAACCGCTCGGCTGTGTCGGCTGTGTTGGGATTTTTACACAGGAAGCGGATGAGGTCCCATTTGATGAAAGAAGTCACCTTCGTCCTTATGAAATCGAGCAAATCGGGTTCTATTTCCTCCATAAGCTGAGAGGTCAATTCATCCACCTTCATCCTATGCCTCCGATTTCAACGTCTCTTCTTTTTCCTCCTCTTCTTCTTTCTGGAGGCCTTGGGCTGAACTTTAGGGATCCTCCCCAAGGCCATATCTTCACGCATATGGCAGTGCTTGTACTTCTTACCACTACCACACCAACAGGGGTCATTACGTCCCAGGCGTCCAATCTTATGGGATGCTCCTGCCTTTGGGGCAGCGGTCACAGCCGGTGCTGCCCTGGGCAGGCGAACTGGTATGACGGGTTGAGGTCTCCTCACAGCTAATGAGGTGTAGAGGACGCTCTGGGCTATTTGCTGGCGGATAAGGGCTAATAAAGCTTCGTACATTTCGTGGGCTTCTTTCTTAAAAGCAATGAGGGGGTCTTGCTGGCCGAAAGCCCGTAACCCTATGCCTTCTCGTAATTCGTCCAAGTCGGTGAGGTGCCTTATCCACAGGTTGTCCACCACCCTTAGCATCACGAAGCGGTCTCGCCCCAAGGTCAGGGCCCTGGCCAGTGGCTCCTCTAAGCGCTCTTTGTAGGAGCGTCCCAGGGCTGAGAAAGGTCTATTCTCTATAGCCTTGATTTCATCTTCCCCTAATTCCTGAGCGATGGCCTCATAAGCCAGCTTGAAGACAGGGTTGGCGTCAGCAGCATTTTTGAGGTCTACCAGGCGAAGCCCTTGCTC
Organism: Chloroflexota bacterium; assembly: GCA_011041825.1. Taxonomy (GTDB): domain Bacteria; phylum Chloroflexota; class Anaerolineae; order SpSt-600; family SpSt-600; genus HyVt-206. The sequence continues at coordinate 3,297 of DRAO01000149.1, read as the reverse complement.
CACCATCGAATTCCAGAACTCGTGGGCCATCCCTTTGGCCACTTCGTCGTAGGCTCTCTCGGCAATCTGATATAGCTCTTGCTCTATCTCCTGAGGGGTTCTGCCGTCCCATTGAGATGGGTCAGGTAAGAAGAGAGGCGGGATTATGGAGCGGATGCTGGTATGGAGCCCTCTCCAATCAGGCTGGCCATTCTCTCCGGCCACAGCGTAAGAATTGACCAGGGCAGAAATCTGCTCCTGTAAGATGTCCATCACGAAGGGGCGCAAGTTCTTCTGGCGCAATATCTCCCGCCGCTGGCGGTAGATGACCTCACGCTGCTTGTTGACCACATCGTCGTATTCCAGCACGTGCTTGCGGATGTCGAAGTTGTAGCCTTCCATCCGGATCTGGGCCTGCTCGATGGCCCTGGACACCAGCTTGTGCTCGATGGGCATATCCTCGTCCACCCAAACCTTGTCCAGGAGGCCCTGCGCCCCGCCCATCCGGCGCATAAGCTCATCTTCCAGGGAGACATAGAACCGGGACGAGCCTGGGTCGCCCTGGCGACCGGAGCGGCCTCGGAGCTGGTTGTCAATGCGGCGGGCCTCGTGGCGCTCGGTTCCCAGCACGTGCAAGCCTCCGAGCTTCACCACCCTCTCGTGGTCTTCCTGGCAGAGGGCGTACATCTCGGCCAGGACCTCGGCCCAGCGGGTGGGGTACTTCTTCGTGGGGTCTTCGCCCCGGCGGAGCATCTTGAGGGCATCGTCCCACTCGCTGGAACGAATCTGGGTGAGGTCGAAACCTTCCTTGCGCAGCTTCTCCCGGGCCAGGCCCTCCGGGTTGCCTCCCAGCAGGATGTCCACACCTCGCCCGGCCATATTGGTGGCGATGGTAACCGCACCGGAGCGCCCCGCCTGGGCGATAATCTGGGCCTCTTTCTCGTGATACTTGGCATTGAGGACGTTGTGGGGGACGCCTTCCCTCAGCACTTTGCCGAGCTTGTCCACATCTTCTATGCCCAGGAGCCGGGCCAGACGTTCGACGTTTTCCTTAGCGAGGATGTTGGGATTTACCCCCAGGCGGCGGGCCAATCTGTTGAGCTCTCTGGGGCTCAGCCTCTCCAGGGGCTGGTTGAGGTAGGTGTTCCACCGTTCCCACTCTTCCTTGTCGAGTTGCTCATCCCTGGATAGGGCGTCCCGCAGCAGGGTTACCCTCGCCAGGTCCTGGAGCTTCTGAGGTGAGAGGCGGGAACTCAGGTGCTCGGATTTCTCGATGGAAAGCGTGCCCACCAGCACCGGGCGGTCCTGGCAGTGGAGTTGAAGGATTTCCTTCACCACCGCCCGGAACTTTGCTTCCTCAGTCTTATAGACTACGTCGGGGTGGTCAATGCGGATCATCGGCTTGTGGGTGGGGATGACCACCACGTCCAGGCCGTAAATCTTGTGGAATTCCTCGGCCTCGGTGGCGGCGGTTCCGGTCATACCGGCCAGCTTCTTGTAGAGGCGGAAGTAGTTCTGGAAGGTGATGGTGGCCAAGGTGAGGCTTTCCCGCTGGATGGGAACGCCTTCTTTGGCTTCGATGGCCTGGTGCAGGCCCTCGGAATAGCGACGGCCGTACATCAGGCGTCCGGTGAACTCATCCACAATGATGACCTGGCCGTCCTTGACAATGTAATCTTTGTCTCGATGGTAGAGGGCATAAGCCCGTAATGCATTGTCCAGATATGGGGTCAAATGGGCATTTTGAGGGGAGTAGAGGTTATCAATGCCCAGCATCTTCTCCACCTTGGCGATGCCCTCTTCGGTGAGGGTCACCACCCGGGCCTTCTCGTCCACGATGTAGTCTACTTCAGGTTGAAGGTGGGGGACGAGGCGGGCGAAGGTTTGATAGAGTTCGGCAGATTCCTCCGCAGGGCCAGAGATAATGAGGGGTGTTCGGGCCTCGTCTATGAGGATGTTGTCCACCTCGTCAATAATGGCGTAGTTGAGTTCTCGCTGGACACATTGGGAGAGGTCCTGCACCATATTGTCTCGCAGATAGTCAAAGCCGAATTCATTGTTGGTGCCGTAGGTAACATCAGCCAGATATGCTTCCCGGCGGGATACTGGCCTTAAGTGCTGATAGCGGTCATCCTCGGAGATGTATTCGGGGTCATAGATGAAGGAGCTACGTTGAGGGTCAGCGGCCAGGGATTGGATGACGCCCACTTTGAGCCCCAGGAGGTGATACACCGGCCCCATCCACTGGGTGTCCCGCTTGGCCAGATAATCGTTGACAGTGACCACGTGGACACCCCGGCCCGTAAGGGCGTTAAGGTAGACCGGCAGGGTGGCGACGAGGGTTTTGCCCTCGCCGGTCTTCATCTCGGCTACTTTGCCCTGGTGCAGGACAATCCCGCCCATAAGCTGGACATCAAAGTGGCGCAGGCCGATGGTGCGCTTGGCGGCCTCCCGCACGGCGGCGAAGGCACGGGGGAGGATGCAGTTGAGGTATTCTTCTTCGGCTTGGCGGAGCTGGTCGTCAAGTTTGTGGAATTCCTCCTCCAGGCGTTCACGAACCTCGGGGTCTTCTTCAGCCTCCAACTCAGCCCGCTTCTCCTCGACCCTCTCCCTCAGAGAAGCCGTCTCTTCCCGGAGCCCCCGCCTGAATTCGTCGGTGAGGGCACGCAACTCTTCATCGGAGAGGCGCTCCATCTCCGGCTCCAGGCGGTTTATCTCCTCCACCAATGGCTCCAGCCGCTTCAGCTCTTTCTCGTTCAGGTCACCGATTACCGTTTTCAACAGTTTCTTAAACACTTTTACCTTTTGCCTCCTTATGGCTTGTCGCCTGACAAAGGTTATTTTTCGACGGCAACTCCGCTGCCGTCGAAAAATAACCCCTTCAGGTTGTTTCTCACCTCAAAAGCTGCGCCAACGTTATCACCAGCGCCGCTATCGAGATGAACTGCCCGATCCAGAAGATAAACATCCAACGAATGAGCTCCGAATGGCGTTTGGCTATCTCGGCGTGCAGGCGGGATTCCATTGACGCCATCTCCTGGCGAAGCTCTGCTCCCTGAGCTGCCATCTCTTGGCGTAACTCGGCCACCTGCGCTGCCAGCTGCTCCCGGAACTCGGCCCGCATCAAGGCCAATTCCTCACGGATTTTGGATAGCTCCTCCGAAAAACGGCGCTCGAAGCGGTCTTCTGCCAGCGTCAGCACAATGCGCTGCTGCTCTTCCAGAGCCTGGTTCATCATATCCACCAGGGCAGTGGCCGCTTTGGTGCCCAATTGCTCCTGAAGCACATCGGGTATCGCCACAATGGGCATCTTGGTCC
>DRAO01000142.1 GCA_011041825.1 Chloroflexota bacterium | reverse complement strand
ATAGTGAATGCGTTGGAATTTCTAGAGGCGTTGCGGAGAGGGGGAAAGTGAAATTTTACATAACCCTAGCAGGGGCTCTGTTCTTCATCGGCACGGCTATCCTGGGGATTTTTAAACCCGACTTAGTTTGGGGCAGGCCCCCTGTCCCTATCACCACCGAATACCAGAAAAAGCTCCTCAGGCGTAAAAGGCTTGTGGGCACGGTGGTGTTTCTGGCAATAGGGGTCATATTCCTGATCCTGGCCTTGTCTCAAAGATAAGAGGGATAAAATATGGGTGTGGAAGCACCTGCTCAAGTTCGTTGGGCTGTGGAGATAGCGCAACTCTGGCCGCCGCAGGGGGAGTGGACTGAGGCGGATTACTTCGCCTTGCCCGATACCAACCGCATTGTGGAACTCTCCGAAGGAGTGCTGGTTATGCCACCATTACCAACCCATACTCACCAGATCGTTGTTGGGAATTTGTATCGAGCTTTATTCTCCTTCGTAACCGAAAGGAATTTAGGTGTTGTGCAATTAGCTCCTTTACCTGTACGATTATGGCCAGATAAAATAAGGGAACCCGACATTTTATTTGTCTCTTGGGAACATTCTGACCGAATAGGCGAGAAAGTTTACGGCCCCCCTGACTTGGTGGTGGAAGTTACCTCTTCCTCAACATATCAAACCGACCGAGTAGAGAAGTTTGCCGAATACGCAAAAGCCGGAATTCAGGAATACTGGATTGTGGACCCTGAACAGGAGACGGTGGAAGTTTACAGCCTTAAACAAGGCGCTTACGAACCCGTGGGTAGGTGGGTACGAGGCCAACGGGTTCGTTCGGAACTTTTGGAAGGCTTCGAGATAGACGTAGACACAATCTTTAACAAGCCCACACCCTAAGCGCCGTTCGCCATTCATCATTCGCCATTCATAATTCGCAATAACGGAGGAGGTGGAAATGGCTCTTACAGGATTGCAAATCTATAAACTTCTCCCAAAGACCAACTGCAAGGAGTGCGGCTTTCCGACCTGCCTAGCTTTCGCTATGAAGCTGGCGGCCAAGCAGGCTGAGCTTTCCCAATGCCCCTATATCTCCGAAGAGGCCAAACAAGCTCTAGCTGAAGCCTCTGCCCCTCCCATCCGTTTGGTAACCGTTGGTGTGGGAGATAAGAAGGTCGAAGTCGGCAACGAAACAGTGATGTTCCGCCACGAAAAGACTTTCTACCATCCGCCTGGTTTGTTCGTGCGGGTTAAAGATACCCAACCTAAGGAGGAAATCGAGGCCATCGTCTCCCAGGTTGCCCAATACAGCGTGGAGCGGGTGGGGTTAACTTTGACCTTTAACGGCATTGCCGTGGAAAATGCCTCCGGCGATGCGGGCACCTTTGCCGCTTGCGTGGAAACGGTCCGGGCCAAAGCTGATGATTACCCCCTTATCCTTATATCCAACGATGCTGAGGCAATGAAGGCTGCTCTGGAGAAAGAAGGGGGCAAGAATCCTCTGCTCTACGCTGCTACGCCTGAAAACTGGGAGGCAATGGCCGGGGTAGCCAAAGAGCACAAACTTCCCCTAGCTCTCCGTGCTGACAGTGACCTCTCCTCCTTGGCCTCATTGGTGGAGCAGGTCAAAGGGGCTGGGGTGGAAGACCTCGTGCTTGATCCAGGCAAGCGTGACCCGGCAGGCACTTTGGCGGTGATGACTCAACTCCGCCGTTTAGCCCTCAAGAAGAACTTCCGTCTGCTGGGGTATCCCATCATCACCTTCCCCGGCGAAGGGGCTGAAACTCCCGAGGAGGAAGCCCTTATCGCTGCCCAGCACATTGCCAAATACAGCGGGTTCATCGTCCTCGACCACTTTGATCCGGCAGTGGCTTATCCTCTGCTCACCTTGCGTCTCAACATCTATACCGACCCGCAGAAGCCCATTCAGGTCAGCCCGGGTGTCTATGAGATTGGCAAGCCTAGTCCTGAATCACCGCTGTTGGTCACCACTAACTTCTCCCTCACTTACTTCAGTGTGGCCGGAGAGGTGGATGGCAGCGGCGTGCCTTCCTGGCTCCTCATCTGTGATTCCGAGGGGATGAGCGTGCTCACTGCCTGGGCTGCTGGCAAATTCGATGCTGAGAAGATTGCCAAGACGGTAAAGCAATATGGCATTGAGGAGAAGCTCAAGCATCGTAAGATAATTATCCCCGGCTTTGTGGCCGTCATCTCCGGCGAACTTGAGGATGAGCTTCCAGGATGGGAGGTAATGGTGGGGCCGAGGGAAGCCGTGGACATCCCTAATTATCTCAAAACTGTGTGGAGTCCAAACTGAAAGATGCCGCCACTTTTTAACTTCATCAGCTTGGGCCTTTTCCTAAAATACCTGGGGTTGTGCTTTTTCTCGGTGATAGGGGCTATCCAGGTAGCAGCGGGGGGGAGAGGAATCGAGGGGTTATCCCTCCTCCCCGCTTCACTACGTCGCTGGCAAATGCCAGGCGGGGTGGCTTTAATCCTCGCTTCCTTTGCTGTTTTCTTTGCCATAACCCCGGAGGTGTTCACGCCTGGATTAGCCGGGGCTGAACTTGTAACCCTTTTCGGCTTAGGGGGTTTTCTGGCTCTAATTTTCGTGCTGGCCATAGCCCAGGTCAGGGAAGGACTTCAAGCTCAGGGCATCCGTCCTGACGAGGTTTTCCCCCTGCCCCAGTGTGAGGGTGCCCTGTACGGGTTATCTTCTGAAGCCAATAAAGCTCTGTGCCTTATCCCCGACCCGCAGGAGCCCCTGCTGCTCGATGGGATGGCCTCCCGGCTGGCCCGTGAGGGCTTTCTCGTAATGGTGCTCCACTGGAAGCAGCCCCCTGGTTTTGAAGCCACTATGGGGGTTCTTGCCCTGGCGGTGGAGCATCTGATGAAGGACCGAGGTATTGGCTGGGTCGGGTTAGTTGGGCACCGCCTGGGAGGAGATATCGCCCTCAGGTATATGGGGGAAGATGAAGAATTGAAAACAGCGGTAGCGATAGCGCCCTTCCTGGAACCCGAGAAGCTTGAACCAGGGCTGGAGTGGCTGGAGGAGACGGGGTTTATCAGGGCTTGGCGTCGCTTCCAAGGGAAGGAAGAGACCTTAAGGGAATTGGCTCCCTTGCGATACCTGGGTGAACTCGAAGGGCGCCCTTGCTTGCTTATAAGCCAGGCGCCCCTTGCTTTCCCGAAATGGGATAACATCAAAACCGTGGAGGTTGACGAAAAACCCTGGCGGATGGCCTCAAGCGAGAGGGTCACTGCATTGGTGATAAAATGGCTTCGCTCTTGTAACAAGCAAATGCGCAGCAAGAGGGTGGCTCTCGTGTGAAACCACCGCCAGGGATAACACCTTTCGGGAGCTCACTGATGGATTATGCCCTATTCCGAGCCATCAACAATCTAGCAGGCCGCTGGCCCTTGCTTGATGCCTTTATGCGTCTGATGGTGAACGATTACTTCGTCCCCACGTCTATGGCCCTTATCCTGGTTGTGATGTGGTTCTGGGGGCGGAGCGAGAGCGAGCGTGCCCATTACCAGCGCATCGCTATCCTGGCCGCCCTTTCCTTGATAACGGCTAACATCATCTTGAAAGGATGTAACCTGATTTATTTCCGGCCCCGGCCCTTCGATGCACACGAAGTCCACCTGCTCTTCTATAAACCCTGGGATTCTTCCTTCCCCAGCAATCCAGCCACCGTTGGTTTTTCCATAAGTGTGGCTGTGATATTGCAGGATGTGGCCTGGGGAATACCATTACTTGTCCTGGCCGTGTTGTTCGGCTTCGCTCGCATCTTCTGCGGCGTGCATTATCCATTGGATGTGCTGGCCGGAGCTCTGTTGGGTTCCTTAGTAGCCTTTGGGTTCGTCAAATTCTCCCGTCGGTTGGAAGGCTTGATACAATTTATACGCCGTACCCTTAAGAAATTCTACCTGGCTTAGGAGAGGGACCAAATGCCTAAGGTGGAAATCCATCCTCAGGGCGTTTTCGTAGAAGTAGAGCAGGGCACCCTGGTCTCCGAGGCCCTTGCGAAAGCCGGGATACAAATCCTGCTCCCCTGTGGAGGGCAAGGGCGATGCGGGCGGTGCAAAGTAGTGGTCGAAAAGGGAGATGTGCGCCGCCGTTCCATAAGCCGCCTTTCACCCACCGAGCTGGAGCAGGGCTATGCCCTGGCTTGCCAGACCCTGATTGAATCCGATGTTGTCGTCTTCGTGCCACCGCAGGAAGAGCTCATCAAGCACAAGCTCCCCAGCGAAAAGGCAGTTGCCGAACGCATCACCCTGCCCTTCCCCTGCGATTGGCAGAGCAACCCGTTTGTGCGGGCTTTCTACCTCGACATCGAACCACCCAGCCTGGCCGATAACACCACCGATTTCGAGCGGCTTAAGAGGGAGCTTACCCGCCAGTACAACGTAACCGAACTCATCGCCGACCTGCCCGTGTTGAGAAATCTGGCCCAGACTTTGCGAAAAGCCGATTGGAAAGTGACAGCGATATTGGAGATGCATAACTGGGCCAGGAAAGGCCCTCCTCGGCTGATTGACGTGAGGCCAGGGGATGTTACCGACCGCATCTTCGGCGTGGCGGTGGATATAGGCACGACTTCCAATGTGGTCTATCTGGTGGATTTAAGCACCGCCCAGGTGGTGGACACCGCCGCTGAATACAACAAACAGATTTCCTGTGGTGAGGATATCATCTCCCGCATCGTCTACGCCAAACGGCCCGGAGGCCTGGAACACCTCCAGCGCTTGGTGATTCAGACCATCAACGAGCTCATCGAACAATTATGTCAACGCAATGGTATAGAACCTGAGGACATCTACTTTATGACAGCTGCTGGCAACACCACGATGATCCACCTCTTTCTCGGATTGTGGCCTGAACCCATCCGTCTGGAGCCTTACATCCCCACCGTCCGCCATCCCCTCCCGGTTAAAGCTTCCGAGCTGGGCCTTCGCATCAATCCTGAGGCTACGGTAGATTGCCTGCCAAGCGTGGGGAGTTACGTGGGTGCTGATATCACAGCAGGCGTGCTCAGCTCCAGGACATTTGAAACCGAAAAACTCACCCTCTTTATGGACATCGGCACTAACGGCGAGATGGTGCTGGGGAACTTCGATTGGCTTATCTCCTGCGCCTGCTCCGCAGGCCCCGCATTTGAGGGCTCAGGCGTTAAATCGGGGATGAGGGCCACCGTGGGGGCCATCGAGGAAGTATGGATTAACGGCAACACCTATGAGCCCACCTACCGCACCATCGGTGATGCCCCTCCCGAGGGGTTGTGTGGCTCAGGTATAATTTCCCTCTTGGCTGAGATGTTCATAACCGGGGTGATGGATAAAGGCGGGCGCATCAATCGCTCCCTCAACACCCCACGGGTTCGGGTTGGTGACCACGGTCCAGAGTACGTGGTAGCCTGGAAAGAAGAAACCCGCCATAAGGAGGAAGACATCGTCATCACCGAGGTGGACATCTCGAACCTTCTCCGGGCCAAGGCGGCCATCTATGCCGGGTTCCGCACCCTGGCCCGGGCTGTAGGTGTCCAGATTGCCGACGTGGAGCAAGTGCTCATCGGCGGGGCTTTCGGGAAGTACCTCAACATCGAAAAAGCCATCCAGATAGGGCTCCTGCCCGATATGCCCTGGGACCGCTTTAAATTCTTGGGGAACACCTCCGCCCTGGGTGCCTATATCTCCCTGGTCTGTCCTGAGATGCGGGAGAAGGTGGTGGAAATTGCCGAGAAAATGACCTATCTGGAGCTTTCTGCCGATAACACCTTCACGGAGGAATTCACCTCGGCCCTCTTCTTCCCTCACACCGATATAGAGGCTTTCCCTTCGGTAAAGAAGATATTAGAGGGAAGAGGAGTGCGGTAACAGGCGGCAAAAACTAAAGCCTTTTGGGGGTTCTATTATGTCAGAAAAAGCTTTGAAGATTCTCTACCTGGCAGCGGAGGTTGTGCCTTTCGCTAAAACAGGCGGGCTGGCCGATGTGGCCGGTTCGCTACCCAAAGCTCTGCGGGCCCTGGGCCATGATGTCCGGGTGGCTATGCCCCGCTATGGGCGCATAAGCATTGAGAAGTTCGGCCTTAAGCTGGCATTGGATAAGGTGCCTGTGCCGATGAACAAGGAGACAGAATCGGCTCGGATTTACCAGAGCACTTTGGGCAAAGATGTCCCTATCTACTTCATTGACAATGCCAAATATTACGACCGTGAAGGCATCTATATGTATCCCGACGATGCCGAGCGCTTTATCTTCTTCTGCCGGGCTGCTTTGGAGATGCTCAAATGCCTTGACTTCAAACCCGACATCATCCATTGCAATGACTGGCATACCGCTGTTGTCCCCAATTGGCTCAAAACCCTCTATAAGGATGACCCCTTCTTCGCCAACACCGCCACTGTTTACACCATTCACAACCTCGCCTATCAGGGCATCTTTGGCTACCGAGTGTTGGAGATTGCAGGCATTGATGAATACGGATTCATCTACCATCCTGAGATGGCCGACTTGAACGAAGTGGTGGACTTTATGGCTCGTGGCATCTATTTCGCCGATGTCATAAACACTGTAAGCCCCCGTTATGCCCAGGAAATCCTCACCCCTGAGTACGGCGAGAGACTTGACCCTCTCCTGCGGGATAGGAGGGACCGGCTGTTCGGCATCCTCAATGGCATTGATTATGAAACCTTTAACCCTGCCACCGACCCCCATATAGCCGCCAATTACGACATCAATTCTCTTGATAAGCGGATAAAGAACAAGCTGGCCCTCCAGGAGGAGGCTAAACTCCCGGTTGATGCCCAGGTTCCCCTCATCGGGATGATCTCCCGGCTCACTGATCAAAAGGGGCTGGACATCTTGGTGGAAATATTAGACCATCTCTTCGATAACTTCGATGTACAGTTTGTGCTGTTGGGCACGGGCGAGCAGCATTATCACGATAGGCTGAGCCGGATTGCTCAGGAGTACCCTAAGAATATGGGGCTTTTCCTTACCTTCAATGCCCCATTGGCGCAGCGCATCTACGCCGGAAGCGATATGTTCCTTATGCCTTCCAAGTTTGAACCCTGTGGGTTGGGACAGATGATAGCTATGCATTACGGAAGCGTACCCATCGTCAGGGCTACAGGGGGGCTGGCCGACACTGTGCAGGATTACGACCCTCGCAGGGAAGTGGGGACAGGTTTTGTCTTCGAGCGCTATGATCGGTGGGCTCTTTTTGCCGCCATCGTGCGGGCATTAGAGCATTACAAGAACCCTTCGGTATGGCGTAAGATTCAACTTCAGGGGATGCAGGTTGATTTCTCCTGGGAGGCTTCAGCCCGCCGGTATGAGGATTTATACTACAAAGCACTGGCTTCCAAGAAATCCCTTAGAAAACTGGAGGAGTATGGAATTGGCCGAGCGCAAAAGCATAGTTAACATCGAAGGACTGGTAGAGGATTTAGCCCCGGAAGACCAGGCAATCTTTAAGCGCATATTTCACGTAACCAGCACAGTGGGTGAACTGGTTCCCCCTCCTTCGATGCATCCTTGGATAGAAAAGCACTTCGGCTCTGTAGAGGCGGTCCTCAAGCAGCGCATTATCAAAATAACCAATCTTGTCACTATGGAAGGTGCCCTCTTCAATGAGTTACGGGCCAGCAGGCCGATGGAAGCCAAGGATGCCCGGGATTTAGAAGAAGCCATAAACGCCCAAAAGGGAGGCCCTTTCTGCCGCCCGTTGGAGGGCACACCTGCCGATGTTTTTGGACGTGTGCGGGGCCGGCACTGCATCACCGCTTCTAACATTGCCAAATATGACGGCTTTCACGGATTGGTTATATTTGAGAATCACAATCCTCTCGTCTTCGACGTGGAAGAGGTAAAGGATTATTTCGATACAGCTTTAGGCTGGGCCAGGGCAGCTCATCAGATGGACCCTGAGGCCCGATATTTCTTCCTTATGTGGAACTGCTTGTGGAAAAGCGGAGCATCCATAATCCACGGTCACATTCAGCTGACCCTCTCAAAGGGGATGCATTACGCCAAAGTGGAAGCTTTGCGCCGAGCAGCTTTAGCTTATCGGAAGGAATATGGTTCTGATTATTTTGCTGACCTATATCGGATACACGAAGCCTTGGGGTTAGGTTGGCGGGATGGAAACGTCAGGGGTATGGCGTATTTGACGCCCATCAAGGAGAAGGAAATCATCCTGATAGCCTCAGGAATGGATGACAACCTGAAGGAAGCTGTCTACAGGGTGCTTTCCAGGCTTACTAAAGAGCTGGGAGTGCAGAGCTTTAACCTGGCTCTTTATATGCCTCCACTGGCTGAGGCTCCTGAGGACTGGGAGGGTTTCCCTCATTTGATTCGGATTGTGGACAGGGGTGAACCTTTCAACCGCACTGCTGATTTTGGAGCAATGGAACTTTATGCGGCCAGTGTCATCGCCAGCGACCCCTTCCAAGTAGCTGCGGCTCTAAGGTGAGGGAACGAACGAGCCTTTCGGAACCCTGACCAAGAGCCGCTGTGCAAATCCAGCTCTTGGAAGCAGGGAGCTTTGTTGTTCATATTGCCCCCAGGCTCTCCCCCTGCAATGTCCAACGACGTTCATTCTCCTGAAGGAAAAGTTATTTCCTCGACGGGGCTTTACGGTAGCTCCCCACTTAATCGGTAACTCCCCACTTAATCGTGGTCACATACGAAAACGCTTCCTTTTCGCTCATACAAGAAAACCCAATGGGGCCGGGGCCAGTGTGGGCCAGGGCTAAAAGCCCCGGCCTGAGCAATGAAAGCCCGCCAAAGGCAGGCTAGCTAGGGCGCTGGAAGCACCCTTTCCCTGCTCAGCCGGGAGCTCAAAGCTCCCGGCCTCCCTCCGTTGGCCTCTATGCCAATATGAGCGCCTCCTTTTTTGCCCCTCCTGAGGTAACATCCTTAACCACGGGTACATAGAGCGCTACCGGCTTCGCCACCGCTGGAGAAATCCTCCATTCCCTTTACGCAACCCTGTAAGCAAAGAGTTAAAGCTCATCATCTTTCAGTATCCTCTCTTCGGATCGTGGCGATGCATTTACACAGGTCAAAGGCGGTGGACGTGACGATGTGGTACTTTCAGTATCCTCTCTTCGGATCGTGGCGATGCATCTATGTGGCGTGGTTGATATTCACGGAGTGGACACCAAGATCTTTCAGTATCCTCTCTTCGGATCGTGGCGATGCATCCCACAGCAGGTGAACTGGCTAGTAGAAAGCGCAAAGAACTTTCAGTATCCTCTCTTCGGATCGTGGCGATGCATTCGACGTCCCAATAGTCGACCGGGACGGTTTTGCCGATCTTTCAGTATCCTCTCTTCGGATCGT
>DRAO01000438.1 GCA_011041825.1 Chloroflexota bacterium | reverse complement strand
TACGAATTGCAAGGAGTTGACAAGAGTGGGCTCTACACCTTTGAAGAACTGCTGGCGGCTCTGAGGCTGAGGTTGACGTAATTTTTGACGGCAGCACCGCCGTCAAAAGAGTAAATCCAATTCAAAGGGCTTTTGAGGAGGTAAGTATGGCAGAGGCTGCGGTTAAGGAGATTATACTCCAAGAACTAGACGGTCTTCCCGAGGACAAAGCTGTGGAGGTATTGGACTTCGTTCGATTCCTCAAATCCAAGTGGGAAGAGGAAGCGCTGGAGAGGCGTTTCTCCTCGGCATTGGAGGAAATCCGCAAGATAGCCAAGCAGCGGGGCATCACCGAGGAAGACATCCAAGCAGAAATCCAAGCCGTCAGGGCAGGGAAACGAGAATAGAGAAACTTCACTTTGAAACTGAGCAGTTTGTGATGGCGCACGGCCGTGCGCCATCACAAATCACTAGTGCAGGAGGCGGCGCAATGCGTCCTTCACACAACTTCATCCTTGTAGGCGTGGGGGGCCAGGGCATCATCCTGGCCAGCGACATCCTCACCGAAGTGGGCCTGGAGGCCGGCTACGACGCCAAGAAGGCCGAAGTCCACGGGATGGCCCAGCGGGGAGGAAGCGTCATCAGCCACGTCCGCTGGGGCGAGAAGGTGTACTCCCCCCTCGTGGGCAGGGGCGAAGGGGATTTCCTCGTGGCGATGGAGAAGCTCGAAGCCCTCCGTTACGCTGAATTCCTGCGCCGGGGCGGGATGGTCATAGTGAACGATTACGCCATCCCTCCGGTGGCGGTGAACATCGGCGAGGCCGTTTACCCCAGCGACGAGAAGATAAAGAGCGTGCTCGGCCAGGTGGCCGGGAGGATGCACTTCGTCCCCGCCCTCCAAAAGGCCGAGGAGCTGGGTTCGGCCAGGGTGGCGAACGTCGTGCTCCTGGGGGCGCTATCGGCGTTCCTGGGCGTGGAAGACGAGGTGTGGCTGCGGGTGCTCGAACGTCGGGTCCCCAGGAAGTACGTGGAGCTCAACCTTGAGGCTTTCCGGGAGGGACGGAAGCTGGGAGAGAAGCTCTGATGAATGGGAGGTGATTATGAAAGCAGTGGTTATGGCTGGCGGTGCGGGCTCAAGGCTGAGGCCCTTAACGATGGCCCGGCCCAAGCCGATGGTTCCGATGGTTAACAAGCCCGTGATGGCCCACATCCTGGACCTTTTGAAGCGCCACGGTCTAACCGATGTGGCCATCACCTTGCAATATATGGCCGATGTCATACAAGATTACTTTGGTGACGGGAGCGCTCTGGGGATGAACTTGCACTATTTTATAGAGGATGAACCGTTAGGAACGGCAGGGAGCGTGAAGAATGCCCAGGAATTCCTGGATGAAACCTTTGTAGTTATAAGCGGCGATGCCGTCACCGATATTAACCTCACCAGCCTCATCGAGTTCCACAAAGCCAAAGGCGCCCTGGTCACCATCGCCCTCTACAAGGTTCCCAATCCACTGGAGTACGGCGTGGTCATCACCGACGAGGAGGGCCGCATCGCCCAGTTCCTGGAAAAGCCCAGCTGGGGTGAGGTCATATCCGACCAGGTAAACACCGGCATCTACGTCATCGAACCCAGGGCGCTGGATTACTTCGAGAAGGGCAAGCCCTTCGACTTCAGCAAAGATTTATTCCCCATGCTTTTATCCAACGGAGAGCCGATGTACGGATATGTGGTATCCGGTTACTGGTGCGATGTGGGGAACATCCAGGAATACGTGCGGGCTTCTTTCGATTTCCTTGAGGGGAAGGTACACTTGGAGGAACCTGGTGAAAGGTTGGGGGATAAGATATGGGTGGGGAGGGATGTGGAGATAGCACCTGATGCCCGGTTATATGGCCCCATTTATCTTGGCAATGAGGTTAAGGTGAAAGGAGGGGTGATCATCCAGGGGCCCGCCGTGATCAGGGATTATACCATAGTGGATAACAGGGCTCTTATCGAACGCAGCGTTATCTGGCGCAACTGTTATATTGGTGAAGGAGTGGAGGTAAGGGGAGCGGTAATAGGCAGGCAGTGTACCGTTAAATCTCAGGTGGCCATCTTTGAAGGCGCCGTTTTGGGCGATGGATGCATTGTTGAGCGAGGCGCAGTCATCCATCCTAAGGTGAGGCTGTGGCCAGGGAAAGAGATAGAGGCTGGAGCCACCGTTAAAAGCACCGTGGTATGGGGAACCCAGGTCAGACGCACTTTGTTCGGGCGATATGGGATTACCGGGACAGTAAACGTGGAACTAACCCCCGAGTTTGCCTCCAAGTTAGGAGCTGCCTATGGAGCTACCCTGCCGAAAGGTTCCACCGTAACCATAAACCGGGACCCCCACCGTAGTCCCAGGATGATAAAGCGAGCAATCATATCGGGGTTGCCTTCGGCAGGCATCAATGTGCTGGACCTCAGGACCGTCCCTATCCCCGTAGCCAGGTATTACACCAAGATAACCAAGGCCGCCGGTGGCGTCCATGTGCGTCTCTCCCCCTATGACCAGCGAGTTGTTGACATAAAATTCTTCGATCAACGGGGGCTGGACCTTTCTAAATCGGCTGCCAGGAAGATAGAGCGGACTTTCTTCCGGGAGGATTTCCGCCGGGCTTATCTTGATGAGATAGGCACCATCAATTATGCTCCTGAGGTAGTGGAGCGCTATAAGGTTAACTTCCTGGCTTCCTTGGACGTGGACGCCATCAAGGGTATGGGGTTCAGGATAGTGGTGGATTATGCCAATTCCCCTAATTCCCTGGTCCTGCCGGATATCCTGAACGAACTGGGGGTAAATGTGGTTACCCTCAATGCAAGCATAGATGAGGGGAAGTTAGCCATCCTGAGGGAAGAATTTGAGGCAGCCTTGCAGCAGCTCTGTTCCATCTGCTCAGCAGTTAAAGCCGATCTCGGTGTACGCTTGGAGGTAGGAGGTGAGAAGCTCTTTGTGGTGGACGACAGGGGTCAGCTCCTTAGCGACCCCTTATTTGCTGCGGCTATGGTCGAGCTAGCCTTCAGGATGTGGGGGGGAGGAACAGTTGCTGTCCCGGTCAATCAGCCCTTAGTCTTTGAGAAAATAGCCTCCCGCCACAATGGCCGGGTCATCAGGACAAAGGTGGACCTAGGGCATCTTATGGAGGTAGCTGATGCTGAGCAGGTAATCATTGCCGTGGATGGCACTGGCAACATCGTTTTTCCCCAGTTTCACTCTGCTCCTGATGCCTTGTTTGCCCTGGCAAAACTATTGGAATTCCTTGCTGTTCAGAAGATAAAGCTTTCGGATGTGGTAACATCGCTTCCAAAATATCATCTTGAGCATAGGGAAGTATCCTGTCCCTGGGAATCCAAGGGGCAGGTTATGCGTATGCTAAATGAGCAATACAAAGATCGCCCTCACGACAACATTGATGGCATCAGGATATGGCTGGGGGAAGATGAATGGGTGCTGATCATCCCTGACCCTGACCGTCCCCTCTTCCACGTCTATGCGGAGGCCCGGTCTCAGACTGAAGCTGAAGCCTTGGCAGATAAATATGTCCGCATTGTGGAAGGGTTTAGGGAATGAAAGAGGTTTTATTGCTGAAGAGGCGCTCTGAGGGCAATGGGAGCATAGCCCCATATTTAGGGCTCGTAGTGGGGGTTTTAGCCGTTTCCTTTGCTTCTATCTTCATCCGTCTGGCTGATGCTCCAGCTCTGGTTATTGGAGCTTACAGGCTTACCATTGCTTCCCTGGTTTTAAGCCCCCTCGCTTACGCCCGAGTCCGTCACGAATTGGGCAAGCTCTCCCACAGGGACTGGGCATTAGCCGTGCTCTCGGGGCTCTTCCTGGGAGTGCATTTTGCCGCATGGATAGCTTCTTTGGAATATACATCGGTAGCTGCCTCGGTAGTTCTGGTGACCACCTCGCCTTTGTTTGTGGGAGTGGCTTCTCATTTCCTGTTAGGGGAGCGATTATCCTTTCAGCGCTTTCTCGGGATCATAGTGGCTATTACCGGTGCGATTATAATTGGCATCGGGGGGTTAAAAGTAGATCCAGGTACAGTGTGGGGGGATTTTCTAGCCTTAATAGGAGCTGTAGCTGTCTCTGGTTATTTCCTCATAGGCAGGAGCTTACGCCAGCGCCTTTCCATCGTAGCTTACATTTATCCCACTTATTGGACGGCGGCCACCTCACTGATCATAGCTTGCCTGGTGGCAGGGCTTCCTTTCAGGGGATACACGCCTCGCACCTACCTGATGTTTGTGTTGCTGGCGCTGGTGCCGCAAATCCTCGGCCATTCTTCCTTCAACTGGGCTCTGCGGTACCTGTCTTCTACATTCGTCACCGTATCCACATTGGGGGAGCCGGTGGGAGCTACGATCCTGGCTTACCTGATACTGGGCGAGGTACCCTCGCTTTTAGAGCTTATTGGTGGTATAATAGTATTAGGGGGAATTTTCTTAGTAAGCAGGGAAGAGGAGCCATCAACCATCCAAGTGGAGGCTATATGATAAAATACCTGGTATTCGACCTGGATGAGACCCTTTACCCCAAGGATTCAGGGTTAATGGGAGCCATTAACGAACGCATCCGTTCGTATATGGTGGATAAATTGGGGTTCGATCCTGCCACTGTAGAGCAAATTCGGCGCAATTATTACCTCAAATACGGCACAAGCCTGCGGGGCTTAATGGTAGAGTATGGCATAGACCCGGAAGATTACCTCGCCTATGTACACGACATACCCCTTGAGCAATACCTTTCGCCCGATAGCCGTGACCTGCGGGAGGCTCTTTCCCACATCAACCTGGAGAAAATCATCTTTACCAATGCTTCTACTGAGCACGCTTTGCGTATCCTTCGTTTTATGGGGCTTGAGGAATTCTTCTCCCGCATTGTGGACATAAGGGCTTTGGGTTACATTTGCAAACCGGCCCCCGAAGCATTCGTGCGCTTCCTTGACATAATAAAAGCGAAGGGTGAGGAATGCATCCTGGTGGAGGATAGCCTGCGCAACCTTCGGGTGGCGAAGGATTTCGGGATGACCACCGTACTTGTAGATGGGCTCAGAGGCGGAGATGAATGCGTGGATTTCGTAATAAACAACTTAGCCCAGATTGAAAGGGTGGTGAAGGAACTCCTCAATGCTCCCCCTTAATCCACAGGAGATTTAACACAAAGGAGTTAGGAGGGCACTATGCAGGTCTACGGATATTTGAACGGCAATCGCATTGACTTTGAGCTCCCCGGAGGCTGGAATCTCCTGGCAATGGCCGAACCGAAGGATGTACCTCCCCTCGAAGATGTGGCCTCCGAGGTGGTTAAAGTCGTTGAGAACCCCATTGGCTCACCACCTCTCTCGGAGATGGTTAAGGACCTCGGCGATGGCAAGGTTGTCATCCTCAGCGAGGATCAAACACGTCCAACTCGCACTGAGCTTATCATCTTGCCCTTGCTCAACTACCTCAATGAGCTTGGGGTCTCAGATGAGCAGGTGGAAGTAATCATAGCCAGGGGGACCCATCGAGAACCTACAGAGGAAGAATTGCGGGCCAAATTGGGGGACGAAATCCTCAAGCGGGTCCGGGTCTCGGTTCACAATCCTGATGACCCCGAAGGATTAGTGCTTGTGGGCACTACCAAGCGTGGCAATCCCTGCTGGATCAATAAGACCTTTGCCGAGGCCAAGCTCAAGCTGGGGGTTGGAACCGTTAACCCTCACTATTTTGCCGGGTACAGCGGGGGGCCAAAGATAATCTTGCCCGGTGTATGCGGGCGGGAGACCATCAAGCATAACCACGTGCTTATCCGCTATGAAGGCACTGTGCAGGGCAAGCGGGAGGGCAATATCCTCTGGGAGGAAATGCTTGAGGCGGCCCGTATCACCGGATTAGATATGAAGATAGATGCGCTCCTCAACACTCGTAAGCAGATTCATAAACTTTACGCTGGCGATGTGTCTGAAGCCCATAAAGCTGCTGTGCAGGGGCTGCTGGATGTATATGGTGTCCCGGTTCCTCATCAGGCCGATGTCACCATCACCTGCGGTTATCCTCTGGAGATAAACCTCATTCAATCTGGTAAAGCCATCCTCTTGGCCGATTTGGTCACAAAGCCTGGTGGCACCATATTGCTTCTTTCCGCCTGTAATGACGGCGCTGGACCGCTTATGTATGAGACCTTGAGCCAGCGTCCAGAACCCGATCAGGTGGTAGACTGGATTGCTCAAGGGAAGGCGTCCACTACCGGCGGTCCTATGGCCTCTCGGCTGCGGAAACTCCTTAAGAGCAAAAAATTGCTCTTAGTAACGCTGGGCCTCACCCCGCAGCAGCTTGCTGATATGGAGATGGGATGGGCTCCCAATATTCAGGAGGCTTTGAGCAGCCTGGACAAGATTTATCCCAGTGCTGATGTGCTTGTCCTCCCTGTGGGAGGAGCTTCGTTCCCCTATGTGGAGTAAGAAGCCTCCTCGTTTTTGATGGCGAAACTGCTGTTGAAAAGCTTTCTTCTGGGGTATGTTTGACAGATTATGATAGCTGTGTATAATTTAACTCCGGAGATTACCATAAAGAACTGTTTGGATGCTTTGTATAAGAGGGCAGGGTGGGAGGCCGGTCCGGTGCCGGAGTGAATCGGTACAGGATTAGCCTCCTGCTGGTGTTTTTCAGACAGAGAAAATCCAGTTTCTCCCTATGCATCCCCCTTGAAGGAGAGCGATAGTGCAACCAGAGCCTTATAACCTCCGAGAAAGCGCCTTTATGGAAGAAGAGATAGACTTGAGGCAATATATCGAAGTCCTTTTACGATACAAGTATTGGATTATAGCCTGTACACTCATTGCCGCTATAGCGGCCTTTGTCGTTAGCTCCTTTCTCCCTCCTACTTATGAGGCCGAGGCCAGCCTCGCTATGCTGCGGATTCGTTCGGAAGTAACTTTTGAGCCCAAGTTCAAAACCCTTTCGGAGGAGGAGCTTTTACCTCATATTGACTTGAAAGCCCGTCGGGAGGCCTTAACTTCTCTTGCGGGGAGTGGCACCATAGCTGCTGCTGTACTCGAGAACAATAGGGAACGCTTGGCTCAAGTAGCCGAACGGGTGGATGATCTGATGGGGATGGTGAAGGTGGAAAACAAGGGTGCCCTCATCCTAATAAAAGTGCAGTCCAGAGACCCCATCCTGGCAGCAGATATTGCCAATGCCTGGGCTAAGGAGGCTGAGAAGCATATCAATGCTGTGTATGGTCAGCCGGAGCAACCAGTGGCGGAAGTAAAAGCCCAGGCTGAGGAAGCTCAGAAGCGTTATCAGGAAGCGCAAAAAGCGCTGGAGGTTTTTCTAGCACAAAGCCGTATCCCGGAATTGGAGCGAGAAATCAAGTATCGCCAGGAGTTAATTGAGAGCTACAGGAAAGCGCTTGCTCAGAATGAGTCTGCCCTTTATGATAAATACCTGGAGACCCAGCGGGGGATTTTAAGCGATTATTACGCTGAGCTTGCTTCTATTGAGCATGTTCTATTGGACGCCCGTAATCTCCAGAAGCAGATGGAGCGTATGGGCACTGCTCCTGCTGGGGAGTGGGCTAATGCTCTCGGGTTCATCGGCCTTCAGAATCGAGCTCTTGGCATCAGTGGACAGCAATTGCAGGTCGTCTTGAGTGAAGAAGCGCCTGCGGCTGACCCTGAAGATGTGCGTTTGCTTGTTTCCACCCTGGAAGAAAAGGCTAAAGAGATACGTGCCCAAATTGCTCGATTAAATGAACAGCTTTTAAGCACAGAGTCTATTACGGTCACCTTCTCTTCTTCAGATCCCCTCAGGCAGCGCATAGAAGAATTGACCGGAGAGTTGACCGGGCTTCAGGCCCAGTTAGAAGCAGAGCAAGCTCGTAAGAAGGAGCTTGAGAGCGAGCGTGATTTGGCCTGGGAAACTTATCAGACTGTAGCTCGCAAGTTGGCTGAAGTGGAAGTTGCCCAGCAAGTACCTGGCTCCGAGGTTCGTTTTGCCGCTCGAGCCTTGCCCCCTGAACGGCCGGTGGCTCCTCGCAGGCTTATGAACACGGCCATTGCCGGTACATTAGGATTAATGCTGGGAGTTTTTGGTGCCTTCTTCGCCGAGTATTGGCGTGAGAGCGAAGCCGTCCAGAGCGAATGTAACGGTTAATGGAGGGGAGGATGCTCCACTGGTATACCCTCTATACTAAACCCTTTAAGGAATTCCAGGTGGCTGATATATTGCGAAGTCGGGGCATTGAAGTATACTTGCCCACGATACGGGTATGGCGTACCCGACGGCGCCGGGAGGAAGAGGAACCTTTCTTCCCCTGTTATCTCTTTGCCCGTTTTGATCTGGAGGTTGTGGGGCCGTCGGCGGTAAAATGGACTCCAGGTTTGCGGCGGGTAGTTGGTTTCGACGGGGAATGGACTGTGGTGCCGGATGAAGTTATAGAATACATCCGGGAGCAGGTAGAGGAAATAAGGAAATATGGCTATGGGAGGCTCCGCAAGGGTGATCGGGTTCGGATAACCCAGGGACCTTTAAAGGGGTTGGAAGCAGTGTTTGAGGCCCCTATGCCGGCTTCCCACCGGGTGCGGATTTTGATAGAATTCCTGGGGAGCTTGCGGCGTTGCGAAGTGCCAGTGGATTGGGTGGAGAAGATATAAAGAGTCGCTCTGCAATTTTGTTACCAAGATGTTACCAAAATTTCACCTTAATTGTAAAGAAAATGCGTTATAATATCAGGGTGAAAGGATTCTGAATTTCCTGCTAGAGAGTGTGGGACTTTCTGGGGATTCTTCTTTCAAGTGGGGAGCTACCCTCTAACGCTCCTAAGCTCCTTACAGGGGTGTAAACTCTCCAGGGTTTTGTGCTAGGGAACGGGGAAATCCAAAGTTATTGGGCTATGGGGAACAAAGGGGAAAATACGGAGCCCGTGCACCATTAAAGGTGCAACGGGTGGGCGGAGCATTGGCTGGACCCTGCTCGCCCATTCGCCATTCACCATTCGCCCATTCGCTATTCGCCATTCATCATTCGCCATCCTGCTGGGAGGATTTGGGCAGAGAGGAGGCTGAACTATGCAGAGCTTGAAGGAAATGGTCGAGCAACTTCCCCCTGAGCTTCAGGAGGAGGTGCGGGATTTTGTGGAGTTTTTGCTGGTGAGGAGGGCAAGGAGGCCTAAGCAGAGGCCCAAGTTCGATTGGGCTGGGGCACTTAGAGATTTGCGTGATCGCTACAGTTCCGTAGAACTCCAGCACAAGATTGCGGAGTGGAGAATTGGCGAACGATGAGGCTCTTGCTTGATACCAACATCTTCCTCGAGGTGATCTTAGACCAGGAAAGGGCCAAGGAGGCTCGAGCCCTTCTATCAAAGGTGGAGGGACACGAATTC
>DRAO01000431.1 GCA_011041825.1 Chloroflexota bacterium | reverse complement strand
GGGGTGCTACCAGAGGGATAGCATTGCATTTAATCCTGGTTGGTAATGTCACCCCACAGGGGCAGAAAGGCGCCCGGGAACTAGGGATGCTCTCCGATTGGAGGGCCACAACGCCTGCATTCACGTTTGTGAAAGACCAGAGCAAGGGTACGCCTGGGAGCGTGGATACGGTATATGTAATTGCTCGGGATTAGCGTTAAATCGGCTCTTTCCATAAGGAGGCTCTCGGGACCTACTTCCAGTTTGATGAGCCCTTCCATAACTATGAACAGCAAGGGGCGTGCAGGCTTTTCATACCATATGCTTGTCCCATCACACAGCATCACGTTGAGGATGAAATCCTCCACCTCTGCTACAGCCACCGAGTGGTAGGGCTTGGATAAGGTGCTTCCCAGTTCATAGAGGCTCGTTTTGGAGAGGGAGCCCTGGGAAGCCACTATACGCCTATCACCATTCTTGCGATCAGGGAGGAAGCGAGGGCTGAAGAGAAGCACTTCCGAGCGGATTAACGAGGATGAGCGGTGTACCACCCCCTTCGGCACCACGGCCAACTCCCCGGCCTGGAGGTTTAGGCTCCCCATCTCGGTATCCAAGGTTATAACGCCGGAGTGAACCAGGAAGAGTTCATCCTGGTCCAGGTGCTTATGCCAGGCCAGGGTTCCGTGACAGAGGTAGATGGAGACGGCGAAATCTTCTATGTAAGCCAGCTCTATCATTGTGAAGGGTTTAGTAAGCCTAGCCCCCTGCTGACTGATGTTCACCTTATACACTGTACCCTCTGCCTCCTGGTCTCAGAGCCCCACCCCGTCAATAGGGGCCCCACAATTGTAACATTTGCCTTCTTTGACCCTGTACTCCAATATCTCAAAGCCAAACCTGCGGATGAGGAGTTTGCCGCAATTATAGCAATAGGTGTTCTCACCCTCGCTGCCAGGCACGTTGCCTTCATAGACGTAACGAAGGCCCGCCTTAAGCCCTATCTCCCTGGCCCGATGGAGGGTCGAAACCGGCGTAGGGGGGCGGTCGTACATCTTGTAATGGGGGTGGAAGCGGCTCACATGCCAGGGCGTCTCAGGACCCAGTTCCTGGCTTATGAAATCAGCTATGAAGCGGAGTTCCTCATCGGAATCGTTTAACCCGGGGATCACGAGGGTTGTAACCTCCACCCATATGCCCATTTCCTTCATCTTCTTCAGGCTTTCGAGGACAGGCTGGAGGCGTGCTCCACAGTATTTGCGGTAAAACTCATCCTTACCCGCCTTGAGGTCTACATTTGCCGCATCAAGGTAGGGCTGGAATTCCTCAAGCATCTCGGGGGTCATATAACCATTGGTGACATATACGTTGGCAATGCCTTCCTTATGGGCCAGCACTGCAATGTCGTAGGTGTATTCATAGAAGATGGTTGGTTCAGTGTAGGTATAAGCTATGCTGCGGGAGCCGTATCGCTTGGCAGCCTTGACGATAGCTTCGGGGCTGACGTACCCGCCCGCTATACGGCCTTCGTTTCTGGGCATCTGGGAGATTTCCCAGTTCTGGCAGAAATCACAGCGGAAGTTGCATCCCACAGTAGCTATGGAGAAAGCGGAGGTGCCGGGGTAAAAGTGGAAAAGCGGCTTCTTCTCCACCGGGTCCACCGCCTGGGAGATGGCTTTCCCGTAGACCAAGGTGTACAATGTCCCTCCCTGATTCTCCCGCACTCCGCAAATCCCCCTCTTCCCCTCGTCAATCCGGCAACGATGGGAGCAAAGGAAGCATTGTACCTTCCCATTGCCGAGCTTCTCGTAAAGCCTGGCCTCCTTCATCTATTCCCTCCCCTTTTTTTGGGAGTATAGCATTTTTTCCCTCAAGAAGCAAGCGCAGGTTTCGCAAGAGTGTTGAAAAACTCCGGGGCTAAACTCGCCCCCTCCATTGTAATCTGACCAATTTTGTGCTATAATGTTGATGAGTAACCCCTGGTTTTAGGAAGCGTTCAGCTAAAGGTTGGGAAAGACAAAGCTTGCCTGGGTAGGGGGGCTGGAGCGCTGGTTAAGCAAGGGCCAAAAGGTGATTCCCCCTGCTCTCCCCCAGGCAAAAGTGCTCCTTGTAAAAGGAAGGAGGTCCAGTTATGAGATGGCGTATCTTCGCAATAGCTGCGTTAATCGCAGCCCTTGTAGGTGCAACTTTTATCCTCCTGCCAGCTTTCCCCTTCGCTAACACGACTTCCGAAAGGATTACCAACGGCAGCTTCGAGGAAGGTTTTGGCCCTGACGGTGTTGGGTTAGGCTGGCAGAAATTTGACAACGGCGGCAATGCTACCTATGGCTGGTACGATGACACCTGGGACCCTGTGGTTTGGGATGGTGACCACTCCCAACTGATCGAAATCAACACTTTCTGCCGTGGCGCTTCTGACCCCGACCGCTATGCGGGCATCTATCAGACCGTAGCCCTGGTGCCTGGGGCTACCTATGAACTGAAAATCCGGGGGATGATAAGAGCTCGGGAAGGTGATCCGGTTATCACCGGTCTGGAAGACCCCTACAGCTACCGAGTACAATGGGGCTATGACCCCACCGGCGGCACCGATTGGAAGGCCGTGACCAACTGGGTCGAACTCCCCTGGAATGAAGTTTACCCTCGCCTTTCCCCCGGGCCTATGCTTGAGTACACAACCCAGTTCGTGGCTCCCTCCTCTCAGGTTACCATCTTCATCCGTGTCTGGAAGAAGTGGGGCACCCCCAGCCGGGAAATTGACGTGAACTTGGATGGCATCAGCTTAGTCGGGCCAGCCCCTTCCGATATGATGGCTCCCTCCATAGCGATGGAAGTGCCTGACTACCCAGCCGTGGGGCAGACTTACTCGGTAAAGGTGACGGCGACAAACAACGTGGGCATCCTTGCCCTCAGGTTCTATGATAACGGCACCCTTATCGGTGAAGCCACCCACTCCGTCGGCCCCCTCTCGATGGAGAGGGAATTCAGTTGGACCCCTGCTACAACCGGCGACCATCTCCTCAAGGCTGAAGCCGTTGATGCAGGAGGCTCCATCGCCTCCGTTCAAAAAGCGGTCCACGTGGGGGATTGGGTGGAGTTCATCACCAACGGCAGCTTTGAAGGGGGCTTTAGCGCCGACGGTGTCGGGTTAGGCTGGCAGAAATTCGATAACGGCGGCAACGCCACCTATGGCTGGTACGATGACACCTGGACCCCCGTGGTTTGGGATGGTGACCACTCCCAGTTAATCGAAATCAACACCTTCTGCCGTGGCGCTTCCGACCCCGACCGCTATGCGGGCATCTTCCAGACAGTGGAGGGCCTGACCCCCGGTGCCACCTATGAGCTTTCCTTCCACGGGATCATCCGGGCTGTGGAAGGCGACCCGGTTATCGCTGGTCTGGAAGACCCCTACAGCTACCAGGTGCAATGGGGTTATGACCCTGCCGGCGGCACCGATTGGAAGGCCGTCACCAACTGGGTGGATGTGCCCTGGTACGATGTCTACCCACGCCTCTCCCCCGGTGGCTTCAGCGATTACGTGACCTCGTTCAAAGCTCCTTCTGAGCGCATCACCATTTTCATCCGCCTGTGGAAGAAGTGGGGAACCGCCAGGCGTGAGGTGGACTTCAACGTGGATGGCATCAGCCTGAAGGGGTATAAGTAAGGGCTATGGGCCGCCGGATCATAGTCCTCCTAATCCTTGCGGTCTTAGTGGCCCTTGAATACGGCCTCCTGATATACCTGATAAGACAGGGAACCAGAGGGGAAGCCCCCACTGCGGGGGCTTCCCCTTTACTTTCGGTGATAACCCCCCCGGACAATTCGGTCGTAATCCAAGGTCAGGTAATCACTGTAGAGGTGGAAAGCCGGGTTGAGAGGTTCATCTCCGCAGAGCTATGGGTTAATGGCAGAAGAGCAGCCCCCTTCCCCCGAGTAGCCCGCCTTTCTGGGGGGAAGTGGCGCATAGCTTTTACCTGGCAAGCCCCCCAGGTTCATTCTTATGCATTAGAAGTGCGTATTACCGATAATGAAAATCGCCACCTGGTCTCCCCTCCCATTAACCTGGAAGTGATTGAACCTCTCTACCTCTGCTTCGCCAGCAACCGGGATGGCGATTATGAGATTTACCGGATGCGGGCCGATGGAAAGGAGTTGGAGAAAATCACCGATAATGAAATCCAGGACCGTGAACCCTCACAAGCCCCCGATGGTTCCCTGGCTTTTGCCTCTTACAAGCAGGAAGGAGCCTCAGGGATTTGGGTGCTCAGAGGAGGAGAGAGGAGCCTGCTGATAGGAGAAGGCATAAATAGGGAACCCCTTTATGACCCCTCTGGACGTTACCTCCTCTTTGTGTCCAACCGAGCAGGCGGGCAGGAACTGTTCCTCTTGGACCTAAACACCCGCCAGGTCAGGCAGCTCACTCAAGGCAACTCCTACGCTGGGCAGGCTGCTTGGTCGCCAACGGGCGAAGAGATAACCTTTGCGGCTTTAAGGGAAGGCAACTGGGACGTGTACCGCATCAAGCGTGATGGTTCGGGCTTGATGCGGCTTACGGAGAACCCTGCCCAAGACTGGCATCCCGCCTGGGCTCCTGATGGCAGCAAGATAGCCTTTGTCTCCGGTAGAGAGGGCCCCCATCAGCTTTACCTGATGAACCCGGATGGAACGGGGGTCGAAAGGATAACGGAGATAGCCGGTGGGGTGGAGCAACCCGTCTTCTCCCCCGACGGTAAGCTCCTGGCTTTCGTGGCCTATACCGGGTGGGGAAAGGGAGTGCAAGCCCGGGAAATCTACATTTTATCCCTTAAAAACCGCTGGCCCGTTCGCCTGACTAGAAACGGTTACGATGATACAGATGTGAGCTGGTGTATAAAATGAGAAGTTGAAAAAGGGGGAGATACCTGCTATAATAGAAAAGCCGATCTACTAAGGGGAGATGCAGGGATGGAACTCATCCGTTCCTTTGTAGCTGTGGAATTAGACCCGCACACGCTTAAGCAGCTAGCGGCCCTCCAGGAGCAACTCAAAGCCCAAATCCCCTCCGGATTAGTACGCTGGGTCAATCCCCAGGGAATCCACCTCACCCTCAAGTTCCTAGGCGAGGTAAAAGCCCCTAAACTTGAGGCAGTGAAAGGGGCCTTGGAAAAAGTCTGTAGCCGGTATCAACCTTTCACCTTCTCCTACGGAGGGCTGGGGTGCTTCCCCTCCACCAACCGCCCTAACGTGATATGGGTGGGGGTGGAAGAGCCGTCTGGAACCCTCCTGGCCCTTCAGAAAGAAGTGGAAGATGCGCTTGCTCGGCTGGGCTTTAAACCGGAAAACAAGGCCTTCTCCCCCCACCTAACCCTGGGCCGAGTGGGGAGAAGGGTATCAGGGGCAGAGAGGCGCAAGCTGGGGGAACGGATTAGGAGCTTTGAAGCAGGTACAATGGGCCAGGTGAAAGTGGAAATGGTCAGCCTTATGCGAAGCGACCTCAAGCCCAGTGGAGCTGTATACACCCGGCTGGCTTCCTTCCCCCTGGGAGGTGAGCGGTGAGGATTGCCATTGCGGTGATAGGAGGAGCCTTCTGTGATCCCCGTACAGCATTCGTGGCTGAAGAAGTGGGGCGGGAGATAGCCCGCCATAATGCCATCCTAATTTGCGGAGGGCTGGGGGGAGTAATGGAAGCAGCCTGCCGGGGGGCTAAGGACGAAGGAGGGTTAACCATAGGCATCCTCCCCGGCACCAGAGCCTCTGAAGCTAACCCCTTCGTGGACATCCCCATTGTGACCGGCCTTGGGGAAGCCCGTAACATCATCGTGGTGCGCTCTGCCCAGGCCGTCATAGCGATAGATGGGGAATACGGCACCCTCTCGGAAATAGCCTACGCCCTCAAATTTGGCATCCCTGTTATAGGACTTAATACCTGGCAACTCCTGAAAGGCGGTCGGGAGGTGAGAGATATAATCCCAGCTCAAACCCCTAAGGAAGCGGTGGAAAAAGCCCTGAAGCTAGCGAGAAACCGATGAGGAGCAGGTGATGTATTTCCGGGACAGATACGAAGCTGGCAAACTCCTGGCCAAAGAGCTCGTGGATTTGAAAGGCAAAGAAGACACCCTGGTGCTCGGAATCCCACGAGGAGGGGTGGTGGTGGCCTACGAAGTGGCAAAAGCCCTGGGCTTGCCCTTGGATGTGTTCATAGCTCGCAAAATCGGGGCCCCTGGGAACCCCGAACTAGCCATCGGAGCCATAGCCAGCGATGGCACCCTGGTTCTGGACGAACACACCATCCGGGTCCTGGGCATCCCTGACGAATACGTGAAGAAGGAAGCCGAGCGGCAGAAGAGGGAAATTCAACGCCGTATGAAAATGTACCGGGGTGGGCGTGAAGGTTATGGGATTACCGGTAAGACGGTGATACTTGTGGACGATGGGGTAGCCACGGGAGCCACCACCATCGCTGCCCTTAGAGCTATCCGAGCCAATAAGCCTTCCCAGACCATCCTGGCCGTGCCTGTTGCCCCTCCAGAGGCTATAGCGAAGCTAAAGCAGGAAGCTGATAGGGTGGTGTGCCTCCATACCCCTTCTCCTTTCTGGGCCGTTGGGGCCTTTTACCTGAATTTTGAGCAGACTTCTGACGAAGAGGTCAAACGCTTGCTGCGGGAATTAGCCCCCTCGGAAGGGGATTAGGCAATCTGACTGCATTGTGTTACGTACCGAGGAATCTGCGCTTTCCAATGCAGAGAGGAAGTCTGGGGTGAATATGTCCATCCGGAAATGGCTGTTAATCCCTCTGGCAATTTTATTTGTGCTTGCAAGCCTCCCCACGTTGAGCTTTCTGCTCTACCAGGCTGCCTTTGCCGGACGGATATACCTGGGTGTAAAGGTGCTGGGCCTTAACCTGGGTGGCCTCACCATCCCCGAAGCTGAGACCCTCCTCAGAAATGAGTTCATCAATTACAAAGGTTGTTCGATTGTGATAAGCTACGGCAACCGGCACTGGGAGCTCTCTTCCGGTGAGGTGGGGGCTACCGTGGATTATCGGGCTACCGCTTTTATGGCTTATTCGATAGGGCGGCAGGGCTCCTGGTGGAAGCAACTCCTTTGCCAGGGAACAGCTCTGGTGAGGGGGGTGAACCTGCTCCCGGTCGTAACGTTCGATAGAGGAAGGGCGCTCTCGCTCCTCAGCCGAATCGCCCGGGAGGTGAATACCCCTGCCCAGGACGGGGGGCTAAGCATAAGGGTTGACCTTTCCCTGGAGGAAGTGCAACCCCGGGATGGGGTTGAAGTGGATGTGGAAGCCACCCTCAGGCAGGTGGAGGAATTGATAGCCTCGATGCAACCGGGGGAGGTAAAGCTGGTGGTCAACACCTTCCCCGCTGCGATAGTGGACACCTCCAAAGCCAAAGAGCAGGCCGAGAAACTGCTTAAATCACGGCTGATCTTACGCTTTGGGGGTAAAATGTGGGCTGTGGAGCCTGCTATCATAGCCTCGTGGATAAAATTCAGCCAGGTGCCTGCTCAGGATGGCCACATCGCCTTAGAAGTCAAGCTCGATGAAGGGGGCATCGAAGATTTCCTGCAAGGCATCGCTGCCTTCATAAACCGGGAGCCATTAGATGCTCGCTTTGATTTCGACCCGGCCACAGGCTCCCTTACCCCCATTATCTACAGCCGAAAGGGTTATAAACTCAAGGTGGAAGAAGCGGTCAGCCTGGTTAAGCAAGCCCTTTTGGAGGACCGGGAATATGTGGACTTACCCGTGGAAGTGCTTGAGCCAAAGGTGTCGGTGGAGAAGGCCTATGAACTGGGCATAAGGGAATTGGTGAGCAAGGCCACGACTTCTTTTAAAGGCTCCTCGGCAGCCCGGGTTAAAAACATCAAGAGGGCGGCAGCTCAATTCCACGGGCTGGTAATTCCCCCTGGGGAAATCTTCTCCTTCAACCGATACCTCGGCAAGGTAACGGCAGCCAACGGGTACGAGGATTCCCTCATCATCTGGGGCGATAGAACTCGCATAGGCATAGGCGGGGGGGTATGCCAGGTCTCCACCACAGCCTTCCGGGCCGCTTTCTGGGGAGGCTACGAGATAATAGAGCGTCACGCTCACGGCTATCGGGTGCATTGGTATGAACCTCCTTTGGGACTGGATGCCACCGTTTACGCCCCTATGGTGGATTTCAAATTCCGCAACGATACCCCTTATTACCTGCTCATTGAGACCGAAGTGGATGAGAAAAAGGGTACTTTAACCTTCTATTTTTACAGCACTCCCACGGGCAGAACCGTAGAGATGCAAGGCCCCTTCCTCTCCAACCACGTCTCTCACGGCCCCCCTGAATACCGGGAAGACCCTACCCTTCCCAAGGGGGTAGTGAAACAAGTGGAATGGGCTGTGGATGGTGTTGATGTGGAAGTCAGGCGTATTGTGAAAGAAGGGGACCGGGTGGTGCACCGGGATGTGTTCTTCAGCCGCTACAAGCCTTGGAACGCTGTCTACCTGGTGGGGACCAGGGAAGGATGAACGTTAATTTCCTTGCTTGCCTTGTCCCCCCTTTTGTGTTAGACTAAGAAACCGGGTTAAAGCCGCCAATTTCCCAAATCCCTGCTCTGGGAGGTGCAGCTATGGACATCAAAAAAGTCGGTGTCGTAGGATGCGGGCTTATGGGTTCGGGCATCACTGAGGTCTGTGCCCGCTCCGGATACGAAGTCGTCGTCCGGGAAGTCAACGATGAGCTGCTCCAGAAGGGCCTGGGGCGCATAAAAGCCTCGATGAGCAAAGGCGTTTCTAGGGGCAAGCTCACTCAAGAAGAGATGGACGCTGCCCTGGCCCGCATCAAGGGCACAACCTCTATGGAAGACTTCGCCGGTTGCGACATCGTCATCGAGGCCGTGATTGAGAACCTCGATGTGAAGAAGCAGGTCTTCGCCGAACTCGACCGCATCACCCCGCCCCACGCCATTCTGGCTTCCAATACCTCATCGCTGTGCATCACCGAGATGGCCTCGGTCACCAACCGGCCTGACAAGGTCCTGGGGCTCCATTTCTTTAACCCCGTGCCGGTGATGCCCCTTTTGGAGATGGTGCGCACCATCTTGACCTCTGATGAGACGATGGAGATTGCCCGCAAGTTTGGCGAATCCCTGGGCAAGACCATCGTGGTGGCCAAGGATGCCCCTGGCTTCATCGTCAATGCCCTGCTGGTTCCGTACCTTCTGGATGCGGTGCGGATGCTGGAGACAGGCTACGCCACCAAGGAGGACATAGACACCGCCATCAAACTGGGGCTCAATCACCCGATGGGGCCACTCACTTTGCTGGACTTCATCGGCCTGGACACCGTGCTTTACATCGCTGATGCAATGTACGAAGAGCTCAAGGACCCCCGCTACGCTGCCCCCTCTCTCCTGCGGCGGATGGTCATCGCTGGCAAGCTAGGCCGCAAGACAGGCGAGGGGTTCTATAAGTATTAAAGGCTGTTTTCTCGACGGCGGCC
>DRAO01000215.1 GCA_011041825.1 Chloroflexota bacterium | reverse complement strand
TGGAGAAATCCGGGGTTGTGAATCCCCAACGTTTAGAGTTGTTAAAGCGATTGCGTGATCAAACTAATCCCTTGAGACTGCGAGAGGAAATCTATGAGCTTATTGAAGAGCTTTACTCGTTGCCCAATGCTATGCCTGGTGTTAGTGAGGACGTTCATGAAACCCTGGGCTTGCCCATAGACCTGCCTGCTGGACTCCTTGGGTCGGTAACTTTATCATTTGAGCCACAACCTCTCCAGGGTAACATTATCATTTGACTTGACACGCAGGCCGCTCTGAGGGAGCCTGTGATAGTGTCATTCCCTTGTCGTGTAGCTATTTACACAAGAGCGACCTGTTAACATCCTCTTACATTTGACAATTTTTCCTTTTCAGGATATAATGACTAATGGTCAGAAACTGACCGATGGTCAACCCAATGGTGGGGTATTTTAATGGCTACTGCGGAGCGGCGGGCCAGGGAAAAGGAGCAAAGGCGACAGGAAATCTTGGATGCTGCCCGAAAGGTCTTCTTCTTCAAGGGCATCCATAGTGCTACCGTTGAAGATGTAGCTGCCGAAGCCGAATTGGGGAAAGGCACCATATACCTTTACTTCTCGAGCAAGGAGGAAATCCTTGCTCATTTGCTTTTAGAGGGCTTTGACCTGCTGATAGAACAGCTTGAGGAAGCTTCCTCCGATGAAGCCACAACTCCTTCTGAGCGAATTCGGCACCTCGCTTATGCCTACCTCCATTTCTTCCAGGAATACCCCGGTTACTTCCGCTTGATGGTAGCCTTTGATCGAGGCCGCTTGCAGGAAAAGCTCCCTTCTGAGCTATGTGAAGAGATAAAGGTCCGTAATCGAGAAGCTCTAAGCTGGGTCTCCAAGGCCATTGAGGAAGGGATTGAGAAAGGTTATTTCAGACCAGGTGACCCTTGGCTTATAGCAGGAGCCCTATGGGCCTCTATCCATGGCATACTCCTCGTTATGTCCATCCCCTTCCGTAGGGAAATCCTGGGTTTTACCTTAGAAGAGATGGTGGAAACCGCCCTGCAAACACTTCTCAAAGGGCTGGAATCTCCACAAGCTACAACTTAAAACTTGGGGAGGGCTTTATGAAAGAGGTGGTAATAGTCAGCGGGGTGCGCACACCTGTCGGCAAGCACGGCGGCGCCTTCCGTGATTTGCCAGCTCAGACCTTAGCCGCCATCGTCATCGAAGAGCTGGTTAAGCGCACCAAGATTGACCCCAATCTCATTGACGATGTCATCCTGGGCTGCATCGGCCAGTATTCCGATGCCCCCAACGTGGCCAGGGTGGCAGCACTTATGGCCGGATTGCCCGTTCACATCCCGGGCTACACCGTCCAGCGTAACTGCGCTTCGGGCATCCAATCCATCACCTGTGCCTATCAGGCCATCCAGGCTGGCGACGGCGAAATCTTCATCGTGGGCGGCACTGAGAGTATGAGCACCGCCCCCTACTGTGTGCGGGGAGCCCGCTGGGGCCTTCGGCTCCGCCACTCCCAGTTCATTGACGCCCTTTGGGAAGGGCTCACCGACCCCCTCTGCGGGCAGATTATGGGCCGCACCGCCGAGAACCTGGCGATGATGTACGGCATCAGCCGGGAAGAGCAGGACAAATACGCCGTCCAGAGCCACCGTAAAGCCTTTATGGCTACTCGAATGGGTAAATTCAAGGAAGAGATTGTCCCCGTGACCGTGCCCAAGAAGATGGCCGGGCGGGAAGTCCCCCCTGAAATCGTGACCGAAGACGAAACCATCAACCCCAGCCTCACGGTGGAGAGGGCGGCCCTGTATCCCACCGTCTTTATGAAGGGTGGAACGGTCACCCCGGCCAATGCCTGCCCCATCTCCGATGGCGCTGCGGCCCTCTTGGTGATGAGCAAGGAGAAGGCCGATGAACTGGGCTACGAGCCGATGGCCTACATCCGCAGCTATGCCTATGCCGCCGTCCCGCCGGAGATTATGGGCATCGGCCCGGCCAGGGCCATCCCTATGGCGCTGGAGAAGGCCGGGCTCACCCTCCAGGATATTGACCTCATCGAACTGAACGAAGCCTTCGCCGCTCAGGTGCTGGCTGTGGGCCGTGAGATGGAGAAATACGGCTGGGACTGGGAGAAGGTCAACGTCAACGGTGGAGCCATCGCCCTTGGTCACCCGGTGGGCTGCACGGGGGCCAAGCTCACCGTCACCATCATCCACGAGATGAAGCGCCGCAACGCCCGCTTCGGCCTGGTGACGATGTGCGTCGGCGGCGGCCAGGGCGGTGCAATGGTGCTGGAGAGAAAGTAGCGTTTTGTGTGCAAGCAGAACTTGCACACAAAACTTCTTAACGAGGAGGTGTGCCGATGATAACCCAGTGGGTTGATGAGCAAGTCCTTGCCAAAGGCAAGGAAATCTACGAGAAAATCAAGGCTAAACTGGAACCCGACCACAACGGCGAAATCGTGGCCATTGACGTGGATTCCGGCGAATACTTCGTGGGCAAGACCCTGCTGGAGGCCAATGACCAGGCCAGGGAGAAATACCTCAACAAGCAGCTCTACTTCGTCCGCATCGGCTCCGAGGCAGCGATGGCGATGAGGGTATGGTGAGAGTTGAAAAACTAGGGTACCCTCGGAAAGGAGACTGTTATGGAAGAAGTGAAAGCCGTTGATTGGCGTGAGTTTGGCGAAAAGGGGAAGCAGATTTACGAGAAAATCCGCCCTCTTCTGGAGCCGAAACATAAAGGGAAAATCGTGGCTATTGAGCCCGAAAGCGGAGATTACTTTATTGGCAATACCGTAAGCGAAGCAGGCGAAAAGGCCAGAGAAAAATACCCCGATAAAGTGTTCTACTTCGCCAGAATTGGATATAGGGCAGTTCACGTTTTCAGAGGGCCAAGATGAGAATTGAAGGATACATAAACGGAGTGGTATTCATAAACCCAGCTTGAGGGAGGTGAAAAATGTACATCTTCAAAGCAGGTGTGGTCGGCGCAGGCGTGATGGGCGCCGAGATTGCTCAGGTCATCACCTACGCCGGGCTCCCGGTGGTAGTCAAGGACATTGACCAGAAAGTGCTCGACCGAGCACTCGAACGCATCAGGGCCATCTACCAGCGCCGGGTGGACAAGGGCCGAATGACCCCCGCCGATGTGGAATCCAAAATGGCCCTCATCACCACCACCCTCACCTACGATGGCTTCGAGGATGTGGATATCGTCATTGAGGCCGTGCCGGAGAACATAGAACTCAAGAAGAAGGTGTTCCGGGAACTCGATGAGGTCTGCCCCGAAGGCACCATCTTCGCTTCAAACACCTCGGCCCTCTCCATCAGCGAGATGGGTGCCGCCACCAAGAGGCCCCACAAGATGATTGGGATGCACTTCTTCAACCCTGCCCACGTGATGAAGCTGGTGGAAATCATCCCCGGCCTGGACACCGACCAGGACACCATTGACAGCGTGGTGATGTTCGCCGAGACCCTGCGCAAAATCCCCGTGGTGGTTAAAGAATGCCCAGGCTTCCTGGTGAACCGCCTGCTGATGCCTTACCTGAACGAGGCCACCTGGGCCCTGGCCGAGGGCGCAGCCACCGCCGCCGAGATTGACAAGGCGATGACCGAGTTCGGCTGGCCGATGGGGCCGTTCACCCTGATGGATATGCTGGGGCTGGACGTGTGCTACCACGTGGGCTCCTACCTCTATAGCGAGTACGGCGAGCGGATGCAGCCCTGCCCTCTGTTCGAGGAAATCTACAAGATGGGGCGCTACGGCGAGAAGACCGGCGCAGGCTTCTACGGCTACGGCGACCAGACCGACGAGCCGGTTAAGGAGGCCATCAAGCGCCTCCAGGCTGAGGGCAAAGTCCCCACCGGCACCGAGTTCAGTTGGGAGCGCCTGATAATGCCGATGATCAACGAGGCGGCGCTGTGCCTGATGGAGAACATTGCTGCCGTGAACGACATTGATATGGCTATGATTGCCGGGACGGGGATGACCTACAAGGGCGAGAGGATGGGGCCGCTTCAGCTTGCCGATACCCTGGGCCTGGACTATGTGCTGGAGAAGCTCCAGGAATTCCACGCCAAGTATGGCGAGCGCTTCCGCCCCGCCCGCCTGCTCAAGCTCAAAGTCCGTGCCGGTCACCTGGGCAAGAAGGTGGGCAAGGGGTTTATGGAGTATGCGTAGTGGCAAGTTGCAAGTAGCAAGTGGCAAGTAGCAAGTGGCGAATTGCAAATTGCCACTTGCCTCTTGCCCCTTGCTCCTTCCCTTGGCGGTGCAGGGGGTATAACCCTTTACAACCGGGGCGCCGGGTTGGTGGCCCGGTGCCCCAATCTTAAACAATACTTGAGCTTCTCGTAACATATCTTCCTCCTCAAATTGGTTTAAACTGGTCAGCGCTATTATAATTTGGAAGTGCAAGAGCAACCGCTATTTTTGAAGGGGGCTAAACTATAGTGTGAAATGAGAGGATCAGAGAAGTTCAATGGCAAACTGCAATTCAGGGAGCCTGCCTATACCCGCACCCGCATCACCGAGATAACCCGGGTTGCAGAAGGGATAGTGGGAGTGAGCAATTTCATTGTGGACCGATTTCACCATCTGGGAATTTACCTTGAATTGAAGGTAGAAAACCCTGAAAACATCGTCATCTCCCATGCCGAGAGCAAGTTGCTCCGGGTTCCTTATGAAGTTTGCTATCAACCCTCGCTAAGAATAGGGCAGCTGGTAGGGCTCCCTGTAAAGAAAGGGCTTTACCGCCGGGTGAAGGAAATTATAGGCGGCCCTCAGGGGTGTGTGCATCTGGTTGACTTAACCGTAGACGGTGTCCGCTTGGCGATACAAGCCGTTGCCGTCATCTGGATGCAGGATTTGCCTGAGGAAGAAGCCGCTCGTATGCGGAACAGGCTTCTAGGCGGTGTTTGCATCGCTTATCCGAAAGGCCAATAGCGAAATACCAAAAATTAACTGGAGGTCTTGCTATGGGAGAGTATCAGAACATCCACGTGACGATTGAAGACCGCATTGCCATCCTTACCATTGACCATCCTCCGGCCAACGCTTTCGACCGCCAGACAGTGATGGAACTGGATCAGGCTTTTGATGAAATGCTTAACAACGACGAGGTCAAAGTCATCATCATCACGGGAGCAGGCCAATTTGCTTTCGTGGCCGGAGCTGACATCAATGAACTCAATAAGCTTAAGGGCTACGACGACGCCAAGGAAGTGGTGCTCAAGGGCCAGGAGCTTTTCAACAAGATTGAAAAATCCCCCAAGCCGGTCATCGCCGCCATCAACGCCGTCTGCCTGGGCGGCGGCAACGAGCTGGCGATGGCCTGCCACATCCGCATCGCTTCGGATAGGGCCCGCTTCGGGCAGCCGGAGATCAACCTGGGCATCATACCCGGCTGGGGCGGAACCCAGCGCCTGCCCCGGATGGTGGGCAAGGGCAAGGCCCTGGAGCTGCTCCTCACCGGCGATATGATTACAGCGCAGGAGGCTTACCGCATCGGGCTGGTGAACAAGGTGGTGCCCGCCGGGCAGGTGCTCAAGGCCGCCAAAGACCTGGCCCGCAAGATTGCCTCCAAGAGCAAGCTGCCCATCGCCGCCATCCTGGATTGCGTCAACAAGGGCCTCAAGATGAGCCTGGAAGAGGGCCTGCTCTATGAGGCCGACCGCTTCGCCAAACTCTGCGAGACCGAGGATATGCGTGAAGGCGTGCGGGCTTTCTTGGAGAAGCGCCAGCCGAAGTTTAAGGATAAATAATTGCGAGTTAGGAGTTAGGAGTTGCGAGGCTCCTCGCTCCTAACTCCTAACTCCTCACTCCTAACTCGCTTCGGGAGGTCTCTATGGATTTCACACTCAGCGAAGAGCACGTGATGTTCCGCAATATGTTCCGTGACTTCGCCCAGAACGAGGTGGCCCCGCTGGCCCAGACCACCGACCACGAGGAGAAGCCCCCTCTGGAAGTGCTGCAGAAGCTGGCCGAGCAGGGCTTCCTGGGCGCCACCTTCCCCGAGGACTACGGCGGCGCC
This sequence comes from Chloroflexota bacterium, assembly GCA_011041825.1. Taxonomy (GTDB): domain Bacteria; phylum Chloroflexota; class Anaerolineae; order SpSt-600; family SpSt-600; genus HyVt-206. Next base: position 3,461 of record DRAO01000215.1, on the reverse strand, counting down.
GAACTCGACGCCCTCGGCTACTGCCTGCTGATGGAGGAGCTGGCCAAGGCCTGTATGTCCACCGCCCTCACCGTCCACGTCCACCTGGGGCTGGCCGGTAACACCATCCTGCGGGAGGGAACTGAGGAGCAGAAGGAGAAGTACCTGCCCGATATGGCCGACGGCGTCAAAATCGGCGCTTTCGCCCTTACCGAGCCCCAGGCCGGGACCGACGCCGCTGCCATCTGCACCGTAGCCGTAAGGGACGGCGACGAATACGTGCTTACCGGCAACAAAATCTGGGTGAGCAACGCTGGCATCGCCGACGTCTTCATCGTCTTCGCCAAGACCGACCCCGAAGCCGGAGCCAGGGGCATCAGCGCTTTCATCGTGGAAAAGGATTTCCCCGGCTTTAAGGTGGGGCGGCGGGAGCGCTTGCTGGGATTGCGTGGGGCGGTGTGCAACCCCATCTACCTGGACGGCTGCCGTGTCCCCGCCGAGAACCTGCTGGGCGGCAAGGAGGGCGAGGGCTTCAAGGTGGCGATGAAGGCCCTGGACTTCGCCCGGCTGAGCGTGGCGGCCATCTGCCTGGGCCTGGCTGAGGCCGCCCTCAAAGAGGGCGCCAAATTCGCCACTGAGCGGGAACAGTTCGGCGGCCCCATTGCCCAGAAGCAGGCCATCCAGAATTACGTAGCCGACGCCGCCATCAAGATTGAAGCCCTGCGTCATATGGTGGAGTACGTGGCCTGGCTGGCCGATAGTGGGGAGCGCTACACCAAAGAGGCCGCTATGGTGAAAGCCTTCGGGGCTGAGGTGGCTTTCTGGGTCGCTAACAAGATGGTGCAGGTGCACGGCGGCTACGGCTATATGCGGGAATACGCCATTGAGAGGATGTATCGGGATGCCCGTGCCCTGCACATCATAGACGGCACCACCGAAATCCAGAAGTTCATCGTTGCCGCCGATATTTTCAAGGAGTACGGATTGAAGATTAAGCCGTGAGGTTCCTTAACAAATCGCTTATTCTTTTCCTGAGTTCCCGTATTTCCTCATCTGGGATGGATAATTACAATCAAAGCTTTCCGAATATCGGTCAGGAGCTCTCCGGGTGTTTGGATGGGAAATTTCACAACCTCCTTGACTTCAGAGCGATTGAAATGCCGGGTATCTAATGTAACCAGGCGATGAGGGTTGGCCTTAATTGCAGCAGCTAATATGGGAGCATCCTTGGCAGCGATGATGTTGAGGCAAGCCTGCACTTCCTCTAGCGTGGGATCGCTCACTATCTCCCAGGGCAAAGCTCGTTGTAAACGCTGGAAGAAGGGAAGGGCTTCAGGAGCTTTAACTTTTAGATTGCGCTCGACTTCCTCAAAAATGAGGGGGCAGATTACCAAGCGTAACAACCCTATTTCGGCGAGAAGGATTAAGGCTCGGCTGGCTCCCGTGGCCGAAATGGCGGCAGCAAAGAGGACACTCGAATCAATGAAAATCCTAGGAGGCGAGACTGTAGCGTTCATACAGCACCTGACTGCGGACTTCAGAGAGACCGGACAGCAAATCTTCCAAGGTCACCCCTTTAGCTTCCAGGACTTTGCGCATTCCTTCAAGGGCTTCCTGAGCGATGAGGGAGCGGGAGATGAGCAGCACAAGGCCGTTTAATTGAATGGCCGTGTAAGTACCACCCTTATCTAGACCCAGAGCTGACTTGAAGGTTTCCGGCAAGGTCAGGGGTTCATCGGGTTTAAGTTCCAGAGTCTGCACCGAAATGGTTTGCGGCTCTTTCATATTTCAACTCCTCACCGCTGATTTCAGCAAAGATTATAACATAAGATGTAATCAACAGCAACTCAACGTTTTGTCTGAAAGCGAGTAGTTTGCAACTCGCAACCCCTAACTCGCCAGGAGGTGATTATGGATTTCAGTTTCAGCAAAGAGCACCAGATGCTCCGGCGGATGGTGCGTGAGTTTCTCGAAAGGGAAGTCAAGCCCATCGCCCGTAAGATGGATGAGGAGCACCAGGTCCCGATGGAGGCCGTCAAAAAGGCCGCCGAACTGGGGCTCCTAGGTGTGCCCTTCCCGCAGGAATACGGCGGGATGGGGGCCGGCGAGGTCGGTTATTGCATCGTGGCTGAGGAGCTGGGCAAGGTCTCTTCCTCTTTCGCCACCATAATCGGTGCCCACATTGGCATCGGGGCGATGGCCATCTACCTGGGCGGCACCGAGGAGCAGAAGAAGAAGTACCTCACCCCGCTGGCACGGGGCGAGAAAATCGCCGCCTTCGCCCTCACCGAGGCCGGAGCGGGCTCCGACGCCGCCGCCATCAAGACCAGGGCCATCCGGGACGGCGATTACTACATCCTCAACGGGACCAAGCAGTTCATCACCAACGGCGACATCGCCGACATCATCACCGTGATGGCGGTGACCGACCCGGCCCTGGGGGCCCGTGGCGGCATCACCGCCTTCATCGTGGAGCGGGATTACCCGGGCATCCGCATCGGCAAGCTGGAAGATAAGATGGGCATACGGGGCTCCAGCACCGCTGAAATCATCTTCGAGGACTGCCGGGTCCCCAAGGAGAACGTGCTGGGCCAGTTCGGAGCCGGGTTCATCGTGTTTATGCAGAGCCTGGATATGGGCAGGCTCTCGCTGGGTGCCGCTTGCCTGGGCGGCGCTCAGGCAGCCCTAAATATGGCCCTGGAGTGGGCGGCGATGCGGGAGCAGTTCGGCGTGCCCATCGCCCACAAGCAGAGCATCCAGTGGATGCTTGCGGACCTGGCGACCCAGATCGAGGCCCTGCGCAGCCTTGTCTACCGCACCGCCTGGCTGGTGGATACCAAACAGCCCTTCTCGCAACAGGCGGCGATGTGCAAGCTGCTGGGCTCTGAGGTAGCTTCCCGTGCTATCAACGTGGCCCTTCAGATTTACGGCGCAATGGGCTACAGCCGGGACTTTCCCATCGAACTGATGTTCCGTGATGCCCGCATCGCTGAAATCTACGAGGGCACCAACGAAGTCCAGCGCATCGTCATCGCCGTCAACCTCTTCCGCAAGCTGGGCATCAGGATTAGGCCGTAGGGAATCAGCGAATGGCGAATTGCGAATGGCGAATTGCGAATGTTGAATGGCGAATATAGAATGGCGGAATCATCATTCCTAGATTCGCCCATTCGCAATTCAATATTCATCATTCCTCATTCGCCATTCATCATTCTGACGAAGGAGTAAGCCTATGAGAGTGATTGTTCCCATCAAACAGGTGCGAGACCCGAAAGGGATTCGGGTGAACCTGCGCCGCCAGCGGGTGGACTTCCGGGAGGCGGAGCTGGTCATCAATCCCAACGACCGCAACGCCCTCGAAGAGGCTCTGGCCTTGAAGGACAAGCTGGGGGCGCACGTGACGGTGGTCTCCCTCGGCGGCCCCGAAGTTGAAGATTCCATCCGGGAAGCCTGGGCCTGTGGTGCTGACGACGGTGTGCTCC
>DRAO01000508.1 GCA_011041825.1 Chloroflexota bacterium | reverse complement strand
TGGTGATAGATATAGGGGCATCCAGCAAAGCCGAAGCGGAGAAACTGGTTAAAATAGGTGATTATGCAGCCTTCGCCACGGCTTTCACCCAGTTAGGCTCCAAAGTGGTGAAAGGCAAAGCATTTGATGATCGTGCTGGGTGTGCCGTGCTAGCTGAGCTGGTGAAGGAGAGGTACCCGTTTGATGTCTATGCTGTCTTCACCGTCCAAGAAGAAGTGGGGCTCCGGGGGGCCAAAGTAGCAGCTTTCAGGATAGGACCCGATGCCGCCTTTGCCCTCGAGGGCACCATCGCCGATGATTTGCCCAAGAAGAAGGACGTCAGCCCTACTACTCGGCTGGGGTATGGTCCTGCCATCACCATTATGGACCGCTCATTCGTGGCTTTCCAGCCCTTGGTGCGGCTCCTTGTGGATACAGCCGAAGCTGAGGGTATCCCTTATCAATTTAAGCAGCCCCTTGTTGGGGGCACCGATTCGGGAGCTATCCATTTAACGAAGGAAGGCATCCCTTCGGCCACAGTTGCCGTGCCCTGTCGTTACATCCATTCCCCAGCCTCCATATTGAACCTGGAAGATTTTGAGAACACCATACGATTGATGAAAGCAACCCTTAGGAGATTAACGCCCGAAATCCTTCAATTAACCTGACAAAGGAGGCAAGATGATAGAGATTATAAAAACCCTCACGGAGACCTATGGCCCTTCGGGGAACGAGGCCCGCATCCGCAAGGTAATCAAAGGCTTTGTAGGGAAGCTGGCCGATGAGATTAAAGTGGATGCCTTGGGTAACCTCATTGCTCTCAGGAAGGGGAAGGGTGGCGGCAAGAAGGTGATGCTGGCCGCCCATATGGATGAAATCGGCATCATAGTCAACCACATAGACGAAAAAGGCTTCCTTCGCTTTTCTAAAGTTGGGGGGGTCTCCCCTCGCACCCTCTTAGGCAACCGTGTGGAGTTCGAGAATGGTGTGATTGGCGTGATTGGTGCTGAGAAGATGGAAGATAAGGAGAAGACACCTCCCCTGGATAAGTTATTCATTGATGTGGGAGCAGAGGATAAGGAGCATTGCCCGGTCAAGATTGGTGATATAGGCGTCTTTACCAGGCCCCTGGTGGTACAAGGGGAACGCCTCATAGCCAAAGCCTTTGATGACCGTATCGGCTGTGCGATTTTAATCCAGGTGATGCAGGAGTTGGACGAAGTGCCCCACGACCTTTACTTCGTCTTCACCGTTCAGGAGGAGATTGGGCTGAGGGGAGCGGTAACTTCCACCTACGGTATAGCTCCTCAGGTGGCCGTAGCTATTGATGTAACCCGGACTGGTGATACCCCGGAAGCTCCCAAGATGGCCGTATCCCTGGGGAAAGGGCCAGCCATAAAGGTCAAAGATGCCCGGATGCTTTCCCACCCGGGGGTTAGGGAAGCCCTCATCAAAGCCGCCGTTCAGGCTGGCGTCCCTTACCAGCTTGAGGTCCTGGAAGGCGGTACTACAGATGCCGCAGCTATGCAGTTGAGCAGGGAAGGCATCCCTGCGGGAGTGGTTTCCATCCCCTGCCGTTACGTCCACACCCCATCGGAAATGGTGGATTTCAACGATGTGAAGAATGCTGTTAAATTGCTCAAAAGCTTCCTGACAAGCCCTTTGGATTGGTGACCGGTGTCTGAACCCGAAGAGGGGAGCCCTCTTTGGCTTCGGGGGGCTTGCATAATTACAGGAGAGGGAGGGGTATGAGCGATGAAATTATCCGGATCGAGCATCTATACAAGCGCTTCGGACGGGTCAAGGCTCTGGAAGATGTGAGCCTCTCGGTGAAACGGGGCGAAGTAGTGGTAATAATAGGCCCTAGCGGAGCTGGGAAATCCACCTTACTCCGGTGTATCAACCATTTGGAGCGGCCTGACCGTGGTACCATCATTGTGGATGGCATCCCCGTCACCGATGAGAAGACCAATATCAACAAGGTCCGGGCTGAGGTAGGAATGGTCTTCCAGCAATTTAACCTCTTCCCCCACCTCACTGCCCTTGAGAACATCACCCTGGCCCAGAGAGTGGTACGAAAGCGTTCTCGAGAGGAAGCTGAGCGCATCGCTATGGAATTGCTGGAAAAAGTGGGGATACCCGAGAAAGCCCCTGCTTATCCAGCTCAGCTTTCCGGTGGGCAACAGCAGCGGGTAGCCATTGCCCGTGCCCTGGCAATGCAGCCCAAGATAATGCTCTTCGATGAGCCAACTTCGGCCCTTGACCCCGAGATGATAAAGGAAGTGCTGGATGTGATGTTAGACCTGGCCCGAGAGGGGATGACAATGGTGGTGGTCTCGCACGAGATGGGCTTCGTAAAAGCGGCTGCTGACCGGATTATATTTATGGATGAGGGCCGCATCGTAGAGGAGGGCACGGTAGAGGAGATTTTCAACAACCCCAAGGAGGAACGCACGAAGCTCTTCCTCAGCAAAATACTTATTTAAAAATGGTGAAAGTTAAGCTGGGATGCTGTGGCTTTCCTAAAGCCCGCAACCAATATTATGAGGCTCTGAAGCTGGTGGAAATCCAGCAGACTTTTTACAAACCTCCCAAGCTGGAGACAGCCTCTAAATGGCGAAAGGAGGCTCCCCCGGGATTTGAATTTACCCTCAAAGCTTGGCAGCTTATCACCCACCACGCTACCAGCCCTACCTACCGTAAGGCAAAGTTAAACATCCCCCCCGAAGCCAGAGAACTTTACGGCTTCTTCAGGCCCACCGAAGAGGTGTTCAAAGCCTGGGAGACCACCAGAGCAATAGCTGAAGCCCTTAAGGCGAAGATAATAGTCTTTCAATGCCCGGCCAGGTTTACCCCCACCGGGGAGAACATCGCTAATATGAAGGCATTCTTCAGCCAGATAGACAGGGGTAATTTCACCCTGGTCTGGGAGCCGAGAGGGAAGTGGGAGGATGAGACAATCGCCGCCCTCTGTGAGGAGCTGGGGTTGGTGCACTGCGTGGACCCCTTTCAGCGCTTGCCCGTTACCCGGGGATTAGCTTATTTCCGGCTACACGGTAAAACCGGCTACTATTATCGCTACACTCGAGATGACCTGATGTGGCTGGCGGACTTGTGCAGCCGATACGATGAGGTTTACGTGTTGTTCAATAACGTCTCAATGTGGGAATCGGCTTTAGAACTCCAGGGGTTGCTCGGATGAATTTTAGAGGAAGGGAGGGAAACGTAGTTTTCCACCTTCTGGGGTTGCTTGCTCTTTCCTTTGCAGTGCGGGTGGGGGTGGCTTTGCTCTTCGACAGGCCAGGGTATATGGATGCGTATTATTATTTTGATGTGGCCGAGAGCATCTACCACGGCAAGGGGATGGTGGAGGAGTTCCTGTGGAATTATCTGGACAACCCTCAGGGGATACCGCACCCGGCCTTTCTGTACTGGATGCCATTGCCCTCGCTGCTGATTTACCTCTCCTTCCTGGCCCTTGGGGCATCTTATCGGGCCTCGCAGGCACCTTTTATCCTGCTGGCGGCGTTGTTGCCCTTGCTGAGCTATTTTGTCACCAGGGACGTTATCCGCAGGGAGCACATTCACGGCTATCTCCAGGTAACATTCCCTCTATTGGCCGCCTTGCTCACCGTGTTCAGCGGCTTTTACACCGTGTATTGGGCTGCTCCCGACAACTTTGCCCCCTTCGCCCTGGCAGGGGGAATGTGCTTGTGGGGGCTGGGGAAGATGATGCAAGGGGAGAATTCCCTGACCTGGCCCTTCTTAGTGGGGGTCACCGCAGGACTGGCCCACCTGGCCCGTGCGGATGGCCTCCTGCTCCTGGCTCCGCTGGTGCTCCTGTTCATAAACAGGGCAGGACGGCATCTCACCCTGCGATGGCGAGGTTGCGTTCTGGCACTAGCAGCTTATGCAGCCGTGATGGCTCCCTGGTTCATCCGCAACATCTCTGTCATCGGCTCACCCTTGCCCGCCACGGGCCTCAAGAGCGTGTTCCTCACCGATTACGATGACCTCTTCTCCTACGGCAGGGAAATCTCCCTCCAGAGCTATCTAGCCTGGGGGGCAGGCAACATAGTCCGCTCCAAGCTCTGGGCCGCCTGGCTGAACTTCCAGACCGTGCTGGCGGTGTTCCTGCTGGTTTTCCTGGCACCTCCGTTTGTGGTGGGGGCGTGGAAGCTCCGCAAGTGCCGGTTCCTGTGGCCTTTTTACCTCTATGCCGCCCTTCTCTGGGGTACGATGACCCTGGTCTTCACCTTTCCAGGGCCTCGGGGAAGCCTCTTCCACTCGGGTGGGGCCTTGTTACCCTTTGTGTTTGCCGTATCTGCCGTAGGGCTCGGGGGAATCAGCGAGTGGTGGGCGGGGAAACGTTCGCTGAATGCAGATGCGCTGTGGCGGGTGAATTTTGCCGCCGCCATCTTGATGGCGATGCTGGTGAGCGGCTTCGTCCTCTATCGGGCCATTGGCTGCAATGGGTGGAACCGGAGGGATACCCTTTACGAGGAAGTGGGAGCGTGGCTGGAAGCCAACGTGCCTGATGAGGCGTTGATGATGGTAGGCAACCCGCCGGGATTTTATTACTTCACCCACCGCCTCTGCATAGTGGTCCCTAACGGGGATGTGGAGACCGTGCTGGAGGTTGCGAATCGCTATGGTGCTTCCCACCTGCTGTTAGAGCTTAATCACCCCAAGCCCCTGGCCCCGTTGTATGAAGGGCAATTGCAGGATGCCCGACTCCGCCCCGTAAAGCGCTTTGGGGATGCGGTTCTCTTTGCTATAGAAGCTAAGCAAAAGGCTTTCGTATGGCGGTGAGGCCACCAAAAGAAATTCAGTGCTCCTTTCACCCTCCCAGCTTGTCAATTGCCGTTTTTTAAGCTACAATAGCCGTGATAAAAACCCCAATTCTGGAAGGAGGCACGCCTCCAAGCTTAAGGGAGACATAGTTATGCTAACCGAAGTGCGAATCCGTAATTTTAAATGTATAAAGGATGTCACCATCCCCCTTAGCCCGCTGACCGCTTTCATCGGTTATCATGATACGGGGAAGAGTAGCATACTGCAAGCGATATGGCTCCTCAGCAACTTTGCAGAGCCTCGAGATCCCGATTGGGAACTTGTCCAAAAAATGCTAGGCGTAGATAAAAAGATAGCCGAGAAACTCCTTTTTAAATTTGAAGGTGAACTTAAACCTAAAGAGTCTCTTGGTAGTGTAATTGGAAAGCGGAAGGAAGTAGATAGCGCAGTAATCACTGAGCAATTCCGTGAAAGAGGCCCCTTTTACCGCTATATGGGTATGTATGAGAAAGGAGGAGCCCTTATCAGTTTTCTTCCCGCCCGTTTGAAAAAACCAAGCTATGTGGAAGATTACCCTCCTATCTTGAAAAGCGATGGCTCTAACCTGCCATCAGTGCTGGCTTCAATGCAGGGAGATGATAGGGAAGGGTTCTTAAAGATAGAGCAACTCTTAACCCAACTGGTACCCACGATACGTCGCATCTTACTCCGCCGGTGCCCGGTAGAAAGAGAAGAGCGTGAGGTGATAACCGTTGATGAAACCAAAGTAATCAGGTATGTAAAGAGGACTTACTGGGGTGATTGTCTCTGGTTTGAAACAGCCACAGGCGATAAAGTCCCTGCCCAGGCCATCTCTGATGGCACCATTCTCCTGCTCGGCTACCTTACAGCCCTTATGGCCCCTCCGCAGCCATACTTGCTTCTTATTGATGGCCCGGAAGAGGGTATCCATCCACGTGCTCTGGAAAAGCTTGTTGGGTTCTTCCGCCAGATGCAACAGGAGAATCCTGAGCTTCAGATTTTGATGGCTAGCCATTCCCCTGACCTGCTAAGTTACCTCAAACCTGAGGAAATCGTTATTGTGCGTCGTGGAGAAGATGGATACACCGAGGCCGCCAGATTGGACCAATTGCCTGATGTTGAAGAATGGTTGAAGGGGATGACGCCGGGGGAACTTTGGCTTCTAAGTGGTGAAGACGAACTTATAGCCCGCATCAAGGAACGCCTTGGAAGGTAAGTACTATGCTGCCAACACTGGCCCTGATTTGCGAAGGCCCCCACGACGAAGCCGTGGGCAGGACACTTGTGGAAAGGATTCTAAGCGAAGAAGGCATAGTGGACAACTGGAGTTGGTATTGTGAGGCTTGCGGCCAAGATAGAACTGCCTATTTCTGGCGTGATGTCCCTTCCAACAGGGAATTACGCCAGCATCGTATTCTGACCCGATTACGTTATGCCGAACCTCCACCCCACGGCGATGGACCTATGGCTCTACGAGCCGTTTTGTGGCTCCTATGGCGCTCGAAAAACCCTGGAATGCGGTTCATCCTGATGCGAGACAGAGACGGAGATAGGAAGAGATGCGAAGGCTTGGAGTGGGCTCGGCGACACCATAATGCCATTTTGGTCGTAGGATGTGCCATAGAGAGTGTGGAAGCCTGGGTGCTGGCTGCATGGAAGCCAGAAAACGAGAAGGAGAGGGAGACCCTTGAAGCAATACGTGAGGAATTGGGGATAGACCCCTCCCAAGAATCTCACAAATTACGCCGAGGGAAACGAAGCCCTAAAAGGATTGTTAAGCGTTTGCTCGGCGATGCAGACCGGGCAAGGTATGCCTGGATAATGAAGCAACTCTCTTGGGAGCATTTGGAACGTAATCCCGGAGCTCAAGCCAGCAGCTTGCTAAATTTTGTGCGACAAATACGAACTCTATTGGTGTCGTGGCTGAGAAAGTGAGGAATGTGCAGTATAGCCAGAACATTTTGAAAACCCGCACTGGACGGGTTAAGGAGGCCCCCGCTGCCCGTAAACCACATCCACCCCCTAAATTTGACTTGGAACGGGCAGTAGCCATTATTGAGGGCAAGTTGAAGAATACTTCCGAGACAACTGCTTACCCCGTTCTGGTTATGCTCTCCGGCTTGCCAGGGACAGGTAAATCCTACCTTGCCAGGAAGCTCTGTGAGCAAGAGCCCTTTGTGGTGATTGAATCGGACTTTGTGCGCAAGACCCTCTTCAACCCGCCTACTTATAGCGCCAGGGAAAGCGCCCTGGTCCACAAAGTCTGTCACACCCTCATAGACCGCCTGCTGAAAAGGGGATTGAGGGTGATTTTCGACGCCACCAACCTGGTGGAATTCCAACGGGAATATGTTTACCGGTTGGCCGACCGTAATGGAGCCAAATTGGTGATAGTGCAAACCGTTGCCCCGGAAGAGGTTGTGCGAGAACGGCTGGATAAACGCACAAAGGCCCGGGATGTCCACGACATATCCGATGCCGATTGGTCCGTTTACGCCCGGATGAAGAGGCGCCAGCAACCCATTGGACGCCCGCATCTGGTGGTTGATACTAGCAAGGACGTGGATGAAGCGGTGCGAAAGATTATGCGGGTAATTCAAAAATGAAATCTCTGGTGATATTTAACCCGGCTGCCGGTCCCAGAGAAGCCCGTGATGCTTTGAAGAAAGCCATAAACGTGTTGAAACAGGGAAACTGGCGGGTGGAGGTGGTGGAAACCACAGAAAGCGAGGAGGCTATAGGGCTCTCTCGGGAGGCAGCTTCCCTTAACTACGGTGCAGTTGTGGCTGCCGGTGGCGATGGCACAGTCAGCGAGGTGGCTAATGGCCTGGTAGGAAGCAGAACCGCTTTAGGGGTATTACCGTTAGGAACCGGTAATGTGTGGGCACGGCAAATAGGCTTTACCCGTGCTCATCTCTTCTTGGGTGTGCCTGACGTCCTCAAGGCTGCCGAACTCCTCCTGGAATCCCGTATTCATCCAGTAGATGTGGGTATAGCCAACCGGCGATATTTTCTCCTTTGGAGCGGCATCGGGATTGATGCTAAGGTCACCGAAGAAGTGGAAGCCCGCCCCGGGGTCAAAAGGCGATTGGGCCCTGCGGCTTTTGTGGCTGCCGCTATCGTCACAGCCATTACCTTTGCCGGTACCAAGGCCACTTTTTACCTCGATACGATAAAGCTCCGGCAGAGGGTGATCCTGGCTATTGTGAGCAACATTAGATTATACGGAGCTTTAGTCCAGGTAGCTCCTTATGCCAGACTTGATGATGGCCTCTTAGACGTGTGTATCTTCAAGGGATATCGGTTCCCACAGCTACTTCATCATGTTTACGCTGTTTTCTCAGGTCACCACGTAAGAGACCCTTCAATAGAGATGAAACAGGTGACTTCCTTGATGGTTTACACTGCTAAACCTATGCCAATTCACGCCGATGGTGAACCCATCGGCACAACTCCGGTCAGGTTTGGCATCCGCAGGAGGGCCTTGAAAGCATTAATTCCGCCCACCTGCCCGTCCGATTTGTTCTCGAAGCGGTAAGCTCTTGCCTCTTGGAGGGAAGGTATGAAATACCTGACTCTGTTGCTTCTCCTGATTCCCGTTGCCCTGGCGGCTTATTTCCTACACTGGCCTGCCTGGATTACCTTCACCGCATCGAGCCTGAGCATCCTGCCATTGGCCTTCCTGATGGGGAGGGCCACCGAAGAGCTGGCCGAGCACTTCGGCCCCCAGGTGGGCGGTTTCCTGAACGCCACCCTGGGTAACGCAGCCGAGCTTATCATCGCCGTCTTTGCCATCAAAGAGGGCCTTTTGGAGCTGGTGAAAGCCTCCATCACCGGCTCCATCCTGGGCAACATCCTAGCCGTTATGGGAGCAAGCCTCCTCCTGGGCGGGCTATCCCACGGGACCCTCCGCTTCGACCGGGTAAAAGCCGGGATGCGTTCTTCGATGCTGGCCATCACCCTGGTTGCCATAGGCATCCCTTCGTTCTTCAGCCACGCCGTTGACGAAGCCCACGTTATGTCGGTGGAATACCTGAGCCTGGGTGTAGCCTTTGTGATGGTGGTGCTTTACTTCCTGTGGCTGGTGTTCCTGATCCCAGGAGAAAATGCTGAGCTTTCCGATAGGCATAGCAAAGGTGGTCCAGTCCTCAGACCACTGGTGACCCTGGTAATCACAATGGTGATGCTGGCCTTCCTGAGCGAGATACTGGCATCCTCTGTCGAACCCGTTGTCAAAGGCCTGGGCGTGACGGAATTTTTCCTGGGCATATTCGTGATTCCTCTGGTAGGCAATGTAGCGGAGCACCTGGGAGGCGTGACGGCAGCGTTAAAGGGCAATATGGAGCTATCCCTGGCCATCTCCTTAGGCTCCAGCCTTCAAATTGCACTGCTGGTAGCCCCGCTCCTGGTTTTCATCAGCCTGGGACTGGGCCATCCCCTCACCCTGGTTTTCAATGCCTTCGAACTGATAGCGCTGGGAGCTGCCGTCCTCGTTGCCTCTCTCATCTCCCTGGATGGAGAATCCAACTGGCTGGAAGGAGCACAACTCCTGGCCGTTTACCTCATCCTCGGGCTGGCCTTCTTCCTCTTGCCAGCGAGTTGATTTTATGGTATACTGGATGCCGTGCATAAGGAGGAGATAATGGGAGTAGTGGCTTTCGAGGGTATTGTTGAGCGAGGTCAAATAAAGTTGAAAACCGGTGTTCGCCTACCAGACAAAACAGAAGTGTA
>DRAO01000300.1 GCA_011041825.1 Chloroflexota bacterium | reverse complement strand
TGCACGGCGGCGAAGCCGCCGTGCAACAAAATACTACTCTTTTTTTCCTTTGTTCCCGGGGGCAGGTTTAACCCCGGAGTTTTTCAACACCCTCCGAAAACGCCAGTTGGCTTTCTGGTAGGGGATGTGGTAAAATTAAGTTATCAGATTATCCCATATGGAGAGAGTGATGGCTGAACTTTTTATGCTTGCCAACCGCTTCAGGCTCCTTAATCCCGTAAGGGAACTCAGGGCGGCCACCGTTTACGCCGCTCAAGACGTGGTTACAGGCCAGAGGTTCACGGCATACCTCTTCCGGGCTTCCCTATGCTCCGATAGCACCGTATACGACAAACTCCTCCAGAACCTCAGGGCCATCAGCGGGGTATCCCACCCTAATCTGGCGACCATTTACGCCCCTGGTTACGAGGGAGGCTATTGCTATATAATCTATGAGGAGGTTGAGGGACAACCCCTTTCGGAGATTATACGCCGGGAGGGACCGTTACCTCTGGATACAGCCCTAAATATCGCTGTGCAGATATGCGATGGGATAGATGCCCTCCACAAGGCGGGAATTACCAATGGCGGGGTTTCCCCCGACGATGTTATGGTAACAGGAGAGGGCCTGGTTAAGCTGCTAGGGGCCGGTGTCCCTTCCGCCATATACAGTATGGGGCCTTCCTACAGGATATGGCTAGACCCCCTGTATCTGGCTCCAGAGCAACTTCGAGGAGGGCATATCAATCCCGCTACAGATGTCTATGCCATTGGCCTTATCATCTATGAAATGCTCTGCGGAACTTATCCCTTCCAGAAGAATGATACCCTCCGGCTGGAACCTCTACCTATGCGAGCTTTTAACCGGGAAATCTCGCCCGAGCTGGAGCAAGTGGTCAAAACAGCCCTCCAACCCGAACCATCCCTGCGCTATCGAAATGCTCGTCAATTGAGTCAACTCCTGAAGAATAAGGTGGCCATCGCTCAACGCATACAACCAAGCCTGCTTGAAAGGAGGGAACCCTTGCCAGCGCCTGAGGAGGAAGAGCACATAGATTGGCTGGCCCTTGTGTTGGGGGCCATAGCGCTACTGGCTGTGGCAGGAATGGTAATCCTGTGGACAATCGTTTACAACAAGTACGCAGGGTTATTGTAAACAAAAAAGGCGACGGCCGAGCCGTCGCCTTTTTCCCCCTTGATGGTGGCTATTTCTTCTCCTGGGCTTCCTTCTCCTTGCGGGCCTTCTCTATTATGGCCTGGGCCAAGTGAGCCGGCACTTCCTCATAATGGGAGAATTCCATTGTGAAAACCCCTCGCCCCTGTGTCAAGGAGCGCAGTTCTGTGGCATAACGCTGCATCTCAGCCAGCGGGACCTGGGCTTTGATGATGGCCGTCCCTTTCTTTTGGTCCATCCCTAACACCCGTGCCCTCTTGGTATTGAGGTCGCCCAGCACATCACCCATAAACTGCTCGGGCACGGTGATAGTCACGTTCATAATGGGCTCCAATAGCACCGGCCCGGCTTGTTCCATCGCCTTCTTGAAGCCCAGGTGAGTGGCTATCTTGAAAGCGATTTCCGAGGAGTCCACCGGGTGGTAAGAGCCATCGTAGAGGACAGCCCGGATGTCCACCACCGGGAACCCCGCCAAGACGCCGCTCTGGATGGCCTCCTTGAGGCCCTTCTCCACGGCAGGGATGTATTGCTTCGGCACAGCCCCGCCGAAGATTTCCTCGGCGAACTCGAAGCCTGACCCCCGGGGAAGCGGCTCCAGCCTGAGCCACACGTCTCCGTATTGGCCCCGGCCCCCCGTTTGTTTCTTGTACTTGCCCTGGGCCTTGGCAACCTTGGTGATGGTCTCCCGATAAGGCACCTTCGGCAGAGAAGTTTCCACACTGACCCCAAACTTCTGCTGGAGCTTACGCACTGCGATGTCCACGTGGGATTCACCCATCCCCGAGAGGATGGTCTCACCGGTGGAGAGCTCCCGTCTGACCTGGAGGGTGGGGTCTTCTTCCACCAACCGGGCCAGGACGTTGCTCATCTTATCCAAGTCCGCTTTAGTCTTAGGCTTGACAGCCACTGAGAAGAGGGGTTCAGGGTATTTTATGCCGGGCAGCACCAGGGGATGCCCTTTATCACACAGGGTGTCTCCGGTCACTGTAGCACCCAGCTTGGCCACCGCTCCGATGTCACCGGGGTTAATCTGTTTGGTGGGAATCTGCTCCTTACCCCGGAGGAAGAAGAGCTGACCGATGCGCTCTTCCTCCCTGCTACGGGGGTTAAACACCCTAGAATCGGAAGCCATTACACCTGAATAGACACGGAGGTAGGTGAGCTTGCCCACATAGGGGTCAGCAAAGGTCTTGAAGACCAACGTGGCCAGGGGAGCACCCTCGTGGACTTCGAGGACTTCCTCCTCCCCAGTGGCGGGGTTCTTGGCCTTGACTTCCGCTTCCGCAGGGGATGGCAGGAAATCTATTATTGCATCCAGCAATTGGCGGGCCCCTATGTCCATCGTGGCCGCCCCACATAGGGCCAGAACAAACTTGCGGTTCTTAACCCCGAAGGCAAGCCCACCTTTTATCTCCTCCTCGGTCAACTCTTCGCCTTCGAGGTATTTCATTATCAATTCATCATCGCTTTCGGCTGCCGCCTCCACCATCTTAATCCGGTATTCTTCGGCCAATTCCGCTAACTCGGCAGGGACATCCTCCTCCTTAGCCTCAGGGCCTATGAACGCTTTCATCCTCAGGAGGTCAACAACCCCGGTGAAACTGGACTGACTTCCCACGGGCAACTGAATGGGGATTACGGTGACCTCGAACTTCTCGGCGATTTCGTTAACCACCCGCAAGAAGTCAGCATTCTCCCGGTCCATCTTATTGATGAAAACCAAGCGAGGCAGATTCCGTTCGTCGGCATAGGACCACACCATTTCGGTGCCCACTTCCACCCCTGAAGCCGCATCCACCACAACTATGGCCCCTTCGCACACCCGGAGGGCGCCCAGAACCTCACCGACGAAATCCATATATCCTGGGGTATCCAAGACGTTGAGCTTGTGACCGTTCCACTCGCAGGGTAACACCGAGGTGTTGACGGACATCTTACGCCGCAGCTCTTCGGGGTCATAGTCGGAGACGGTGTTGCCTTCTTCCACTTTGCCCAGGCGTTTTATGGCCCCACTGTCGTAGAGCATCGCTTCGGATAAAGAGGTCTTCCCGGCACTGCCATGAGCAATAAGGGCAACATTCCTTATCTGTTCAGGTCTGTAATCGTTCTTCATCCATCTACCTCCCAGGGAACTTTACGGAAAGGTATTTTAACCGTTGATAGCCTTTCTGTCAAGGGAAAAAACGAAACGGTGGCTTCCTTATGATAGCATAAGCTCAGGCAAAAGGCAAACGCAAGGGCGATTTGCATCACAGCGGCCTAGAGGTTATAATAGAAAGCGTTGGCTAACCACTTTCTTTCAGGAATACTGCTATGGAGATTACCTGGTACGGCCATTCTTGTTTCAGGATAAGAGATAAGGGGATAAGCATCGTAACTGACCCTTACGATGAATCCATCGGCTACTCCCTTCCTCCTCTCAAGGCGGACATCGTTACCGTGAGCCACCATCATCCTGGACACAGCAATTGGAAGAAGGTCAAGGGCAAACCCAAAGTATTGGATGGCCCCGGAGAATACGAGGTTAAAGGGGTTTTCATAACGGGCATTGCCACGTATCACGACCGCCGTAAGGGCAGGGACAGGGGCAAAAACGTGGTTTTCCTCTTTGAATTCGATGGTATGACCATCTGCCATCTGGGGGATTTGGGCCATATATTGAATGAGACCCAGGTGGAGGCCCTAACCAATGTAGATGTGCTGCTAATCCCTGTGGGCGGAGTTTCCACCCTCACCGCTTCCGAAGCCGCTGAGGTCATAAGGCTTTTGGAGCCTTCGATTGTTATTCCGATGCATTACCGAACCAAGGGGCTTGCCTTCAAGCTGAATTCGGTTACCAAGTTCTTCCAGGAGATGGGCATCTCTAAGCCTGAGACTTTGACAAGCCTTAAGTTGACCAAGCAGAACCTCCCTGCCGAAACCCGCATTTGCCTTTTAGAGCAGAGGCAGAAATAGGGCGAAGACACACCCTGCCCCTGCTGGGGCTTTACTTTGTGCGGTCTCGTTGCCACGTAAAAGATAATATCTTTCTGTGGAGTGAGAGCTATGGTCAAGCGGATCTCAGTTTTCATAGTGCTTATAGCTTTCCTTTGCGGGTGCACCACTGCCCCTTCGACCCCCTCCGGTTCAGCAGAAGAACTTATAGAATCTGCTAAAACCAAACTCGAAGCTGGCAACCTGAAGGGGGCTGTGGCGGACCTGGAGGAAGCCACCAGGATAGCCCCTGATTCCGCCGAAGCTCACTTCCTCCTGGGCAATGCATACACCAGGCTTGGCCGCTTCGACGAAGCCATCAAAGCCTATCAAAAGGTGCTCTCGCTGGACCCCGAGCATATCGGGGCTATGAGCAACCTGGGGGTGGTCTATTACAGCAAAGGGGAACTTGACAAAGCTGTGGAGCAATATAAGAAAGCCCTGGGGCTGGCCCCCGATGATGCTGAACTCCATTATCTCCTGGGGGCAGCCTACATCCAACTTAACAACCTGGATGAAGCCCTTGAGGAGATGGAGAAGGCGAAGGAACTAAAGCCTTCCCTGCCGGAACCCTATTATGGTTTAGGGGTAATCTACAAATTGCGAGGGGAGAAGGAAAAAGCCATCGAAGCATTGGAACATTTCCTAGAGATAGGCCCCGGGCAGGACCCGAGAGCGACGGATGAAGCCAAAAAGCTGCTCAAAGAGCTCAAGGGAGGGGAGTGAATGGAATACCAGAAGACCGTGCTACCCAACAACCTCCGAGTGCTTAGCTCCCCGATGCCTCATACTCGTTCGGTGAGCATTGCTTTCTATATGGGGGTGGGTTCCCGTTATGAGGCTGAATCCGAAGGAGGTGCTTCGCACTTCATCGAGCACCTCCTTTTTAAGGGGACCCGGAAATGGCCCACAGCCCTTCACATCGCCTCAGCTGTGGAAGGAGTTGGAGGGCTCATAAACGGCAGCACCGGGCAGGAGGTCACCGTCTACTGGGCAAAGCTGGCCAAGCCTCACTGGAAGCTGGGATTTGAAATCCTCAGCGATATGCTCCTCAACCCTCTCTTCCGGGAAGAGGATGTGGAGAAGGAACGCCACGTCATCCTGGAGGAAATGAATATGCTGATGGACTCCCCGGAAGATTGGGTTTACATTATGGCCATCCACCTCCTCTGGCCTGGGCATCCCCTGGGACGGGAAATCATAGGGACCCGGGAGAGCCTCAGCAACTTAACCCGCCAACACCTCGTTAATTATATGCGCCGCCATTACATCCCCTCTCAAGCGGTGATAAGCGTCGCCGGCGATATCAGCCATCAGGAGGTGCTGGATGCGGTATCGGAATACCTGGAGGAGTGGGTGGATGGCAGGGCTTTCTCCTATCTCCCTGCGCCCAACCACAGTGATGGCCCTTCTCAGGATTACCAAAAGCGCCAGACTGAGCAGGTACATATGGTTCTGAACTGGCGTGGCCTGCCCCTTAACCACCCTGACCGCTTTGCCCTCAGGGTTATGAACGCCATCTTGGGCGAGGGGATGAGCTCCCGCCTCTTTACGGAAATCCGGGAGAAGAGGGGGCTGGCCTACAGGATCCATTCTTACCTGGAATTCTTCCAGGACACAGGGGCAATGGGGATTTCGGCAGGGATAGCTCCATCCCGCTTCGATGAAGCCCTGTGCGCCATAGCCGAGCAGCTGGCCCGCCTGAAAGAGCAAGAAGTGCCCGAAGAAGAGCTTCGGAAGGCCAAGGAATTCATTAAAGGGAGGTTGCTGCTTCAGCTTGAAGATTCCTTCAGCGTGGCAGCCTGGCTGGGGCGGCAGGAACTCCTCCTCGGCCACATTTTAAGCGTGGATGAAGTCATAGAGGCCATCGAAGCCGTAACCCCCCAGGATGTAAGGAGGTTGGCGTGTGAATTGCTGAAGCCCTCCAACTTTAACCTAGCGGTTATAGGCCCCTTCGGTGAGGAAAAGGATTGGGTAAAGGTGTTTAACTTATAGGAGTGAGGAAAATGGTCAGAGAGCGCATCCTTCTGGTAGATGATGAAGAATCCGTGAGGAACCTGTGCAAGATAATCCTAGAACAAGAGGGGTACGAGGTCGAGCCAGTCCCTAACGGGTATGAAGCCATCAAGAAGGCCCGGGAAAAGCCCTTTGAACTCCTCCTGACCGACATCCGAATGCCAGGTTTGGATGGCATAGAGACCACCCAGGCTATCCGGGAGATTCAACCGGAAATCCTATGTGTGGTGATAACCGGCTACGGGCAGATGGATTTGGCCCTGCGGGCCATAAAGGTAGGAGTCCAGGGATTCCTGCTCAAGCCCTTTACCCCCGAGGAGCTGGTCAACACGGTATCCAAGGTTCTGGAAATCGAGAGGCTGCGCCGGGACAACCTGCGCCTCAAAGCGCTTCTGCCTCTCTTTGAACTTTCCAAAACCTTTATGAGCACCCTGGAGCTCCCCCGGCTGGAGGAGGAAATACTCCAGATTACCACCGAGAGCCTCGCCACCGATAGCAGTTGGCTGTACCTGGTGGATTCAGACACACTCCTCCATCTGCCTAAAGAGACTTCAATCATCCTGACCACTGAGCTTCAGACGAAGGTGATGATTGAAATCGAGGAAGCTAGGGAGGCTATCCTCTGGCAATTGGCCGAGATTGCCGATACAGAGCTGGCGGAGTTAATGAGGAAAGCAGGCATAGGGCAGATGCTTGTGGCCCCCCTGAGGGTAGGAGAAAGGCTCCTGGGCTTCCTTGCCGCCCTTAAATCCACCCAGGCATCTCCCTTCCTGGCATCTGACCCCGATTTCATTACGATACTGGCAGGGCAAGCGGCTGTGGCTTTGGAGAACGCCCGGCTGTTTGAGGAAATCCAAAGGGCGTTCCGGGAACTCCAGGAACTGGATAAGATGAAGAGCAATTTCATCACCATTGTCTCCCACGAACTCCGCACCCCGCTTTCCCTGGTCATAGGTTATGCCTCCCTGCTGCTGGAAGAGGCCAAGGACCCGGAATCCAAGGAATACGCCCAGGTGATAATGCGAAACTCTATGCGGCTCTCCTCGTTGATCAACGATATGCTGGACCTGAAGAGGCTGGCTCAGAAAGCTATGACCGTTCAGGTCAGGGATGTGATTTTGCCCGAACTGATAGAGAGGGTCCTGGAGGGCTACAGGCCAATAGCCAGGGACAAGAACCAGAAGATTGAGGTGGAGATACCGTCCGGGCTGTTCAAAGTTCGAGCCGACCCGGCTAAGCTGGAGGTGGTCCTGAGCAACCTTGTCTCCAACGCCGTCAAATTCACACCTCCAGGAGGGGAGATAAAGATTGGCGTTGAAAATGGGGACAGGCCATTGATGTACGTGAAAGACAATGGCATTGGCATACCTCCTGAGGAACAGGAGAAGATTTTCTGGAGCTTTTACCAGGTGGAGGACCCCTTAACCCGCAAGCATGGAGGGCTGGGCCTTGGCCTCTCCATAGCCAAGGAACTGGTGGAACTGTGGGGTGGGCGCATCTGGGTGGAAAGCGAAGTAGGCAAAGGCAGCACTTTCTGGTTCAGCCTTCCCTCCCAAAACGAGCCCAAAGAGGCCCCTAAGCCTCAGGATAAAGCCTGAGCCAAGGGGCTATCTGGTGTCCTCCACAACCTGAGGGGCAAAACGGTGTTTTTGAGATATAGAGGCTGTGCCCTGACGGGCTCATTCTTCAGCCCCGTAGGGGGCTTCATTGAACTGGCCCGGCGGTTCGGCCACCGGGTGGGTTGAGACGGAGGCCCCCTAACGGCCATCCAAGACCCAAAAGCAAGAGAGAGGAGTGGCAAATGGCGGAGGCGAGAGAGGCTAAACCTGTTCGCATAACCGATACCTCCTTTCGGGATGCCCACCAATCGCTGCTGGCTACCCGAATGCGTACCGAAGATATGCTCCCCATAGCCCCCAAGATGGACCAGGTGGGCTTCCATTCTATGGAAGTGTGGGGTGGGGCTACGTTTGATTCGGCAATGCGCTATCTGAACGAAGACCCCTGGGAGAGATTGAGGCTCCTGAAGGAGAAGCTTCCTAATACCCCTTTGCAGATGCTTCTCCGGGCTCAGAATGTGGTGGGCTATAAGCATTACCCTGATGACATCGTCGAAAGGTTCATCGTCCGAGCCAAGGCCAATGGCATAGACATCTTCCGCATTTTCGACGCCCTGAATGACCCCCGCAATATGGCTTGGGCTATGAAGATAGCCAAGAGGGAAGGAGCCCACGTCCAAGCGGCCATCTGTTACACCATCAGCCCCGTCCACACGATAGAGAAATACGTGGAGATGGCCAAAGAACTGGTTGATATGGGGGCTGATTCCATCTGCATCAAAGATATGGCGGGGCTCTTATCACCATACGTGGCTTACGAATTGGTGAGCCGCCTGAAGCAGGAAATCGAGGTGCCCATCCAGCTTCACACCCATTACACCAGCGGTATGGCTACGGCCACGGTGCTTAAAGCCATAGAAGCCGGGGTGGACATCGTGGACACGGCTATATCCTCCCTGGCTCTGGGCTCTTCCCAACCTCCTGTCGAAACACTGGTGGCCATATTGAAGGGCACCCCCCGGGACCCCGGGCTTGACCTGAAGCTTCTGAGCGAGATAGCCGAGTATTTCTCAAAGGTGCGGGAGAAATACAAGGCCTTTGAAGCCCCCCTCAGGGTGGATGTCAACGTCCTCAGGTACCAGATACCGGGGGGAATGCTTTCCAACCTGGTGGCCCAGCTCAAGGAGCAGAAAGCCCTCCACCTCCTCCCCAAAGTGCTGGAGGAAGTCCCACGGGTCCGGGAGGAGCTCGGTTACCCGCCCTTGGTAACCCCCACCAGCCAGATAGTAGGAACCCAGGCAGTGCTAAACGTGCTGTTCGGGGAGCGTTACAAAATCATCCCCCAGGAGGTCAAAGCCTACATCAAAGGCTTCTACGGGCGCCCCCCTGCCCCCATAGACCCTGAGGTGAAGAAATTGGCCATAGGCGATGAGGAGCCGATAAACTGCCGCCCGGCTGACCTGATCCCCCCTGGCTTCGAGAAGGCGAAAGAGGAGATAGGCCCTCTGGCCAAGAGCGAAGAGGACATCCTCTCCTATGCTTTGTTCCCTCAGGTAGCCCGACCGTTTCTGGAGAGGCGAGCTAAGGGTACGGGCTTCAAGGAGGAAATCACCGCTGCCATCGCAGCTTTGCTCAACTTGCGGCGTAAGAAGAAGGTTGCACCTGCGCCGGTTGCTCAACCGAGACCTATGCAACCTGCCTTCTCCCCTTGGAAACTAGCCGGCAGGCCCGGCACAGGAGGATGGGTCCGATGGTAGAACGCTTCCGGCTGAAGGTGGACGACTTAACCTATGAAGTCGAAATAGACGGCGACAAAGTTATGGTAAACGGCCAGCCCTTTTACATCCAGATAAACGGCGACACAGTCCTGGTTGATGGCCGCCCTCACAAGGTTGAGCTCAAGGAGAACATAGCCCTAGTGGATGGCATAACCTATCGGTTTGAGCTTGTGGGGGAAGCGGCAAAACC
>DRAO01000302.1 GCA_011041825.1 Chloroflexota bacterium | reverse complement strand
GGCAGCAGCTTGAACTTACGGGCTTCGGCCAGGGCCGTTTCCGGACCCAGGCGATGGAGGTCCTCGTCCAGGGCTACGGCGTTACGCCCGGCATAGAAGGCTTCCTGCACGGTGCCGCCGGTGAGGAGTGTCTTATAGAAGCCGGGGAAGAAGGCCAGAGCCGAACGCTGATACACGGTCTCATCGGCATCCACGGCAACGATGTGAGGGATGCCCAGGGCATAGAGGGCCTGGGCCACGCTTTCGGAATGACAGGCCATCACCACTGCCAGGCGGAATTCGGGTTCGGGGCTGTTGGTGGGGTTAAGCGCCAGCCGCAGTTGCAGGGGATTCAGAGGGCGTACATCCCCACTCTCGCTCTCGAAAATAAGCATACCTTCGGGCACATCCTGGGGCTTGAATCCATGGCCCAGGTAATGGAGTATGGCAAAGCGAGGGCGGTCTCGCCGGGCCAGATAAGAACTCAGGGCTCCCGGTTCGGCCACCCGCACGGTGAATGTCGCCGGGACTGCCACGTCCCGCAAGGCATTGGTGAGCTTTTCCACGGCCCTGTCCACCGCCACGGGGTCGGCAGTGAGGGGGCTGCTCACCAGCATCAGGATATGGGTACGTGCTTTATCTGCCATCGCTTTCTCCTCTCTCCCGCATTCCTGCTTTCGCCATCAAGGTGCTCCTGCTTTCCTGGCTTCGGAAGTGATCTCCCGCAGGCGTTTCTTGAAAAAGGAGTAGCCGCCTTTGCGCAATAGATACGAGGCCAGCAGCAGGGCCCGGTGTTCGGGGTCGTAGCCGCCAAGCTTCTTGATGTAAGATTCAACCTGGTCTGGAGGCACCAGCAGAGATGCGTGGGCCATAAGGCGCAATTGTCTCTCCAAGACTTCTTCGGGGAGTTCGATGGCCTTTTCCAGCAGGCGAATGCGCTCCATCGCCAGGGCCTGGTCTATCTGCCTCTGGCAAAACTGCTGGAAGCGCCCGTAGAGGTCCGCCAGGGAGAGGGAAACGGCTTCACCGGCTTCGGCGGTTAATGGTTGCAGGAGGTGCACACGGGAGCGCAATAATGCCTGCCAGCCCAGCCCCGTTACCAAAGCGGCTCGCCAGGGGTCGGCCTGAGCCATCCAGACGTGGGAGACCAGGGCGTAGATGAGCACCGCAAAGCCCACGTTCACGGCGATGAAGAGGGCCGCCCAGACGGTTTTGAGGGCCCGGATAACATCGCCTTCAAAGGTTTGCAGGATTTCGGCCACCGGCCAGAGGACGGCCAGGCCCGCAACCAGCAGGTAGGGCTCCGCACCGACCACCGAGTTCGCTAACGCATCCCACGGCATCGCAACTTTTCCCCGTGTGCTTCATCGCAGTCCCGAAAGCCTCACCCGACTCTGCAAACGCCTGGCCTCGACACGCCCCAGAGGGGTGAGCCTGATCAGGTGCCCGCCCTGAATGGACTGGATGGTTATCATCTCCTCCCTTTCGAGGTCCTCCAGAACGGGCTGGATTTCCTCGGGCAGGGAGAGGGTGACGGCGGCCAGTTCCACGGGCAGGGCTGCCCCCCGCAGCAGCTCTTGCAGGATGGCCATCCGGAGGCGTTCTCGTTCGTGGGTTTCTGCGGCGGCCTGGCGGGTTTGCTCGGCGCTGTCGGCCACTCTCTGGGACACTGCCTTCAGCTTCTGGGCGGATTCCTCAAGCTGTTGTGCTTCTCTGGGGGCAGAGCCCTGGGAGTTCAGGGTCTGGGCGATTTGGGTGAGCTGTTGAGCTATCTGGAGAAGGGCATCGGCCACGTTAACCTGGGTGTTTCGGTCACCAGCCTGGGATAGCATTTCCATCTCACTCATAACCTTGCTCTCCTAAGCGAAAGATGCTCCCTTTACCATTATACAATAGGATGTTTCCCCACGCAAAAGAGGACAGGGGGAGGGTGTTGAAAAAGTGCCATTCTCATTTTGTTTGATGAGCGTCCTCCGTTCGAGGCAGGTTAAAAAAGGCTTTTGAGGGTATTTTCTTGCACGGCGGCTTCGCCGCCGTGCAAGAAAATACTACCCCTTTTTCTCCCAGCTCCCGGGGCAGGTTTAACCCCGGAGTTTTTCAACACCCTCGACAGGGGAGGGTAATGAAAAGTTATTTCTTCGACGGTGCATCGCCGCCGTCGAAGAAATAACCTCATCTTCAATGAGAGGAGTTCGAGGCAAGCAGGGTGTTATTCAGGAAGTTCGGTATCCGGGATTTCAGGAGGAGGCGGCATATCCGGGCCCGATGGCTCAGCGGAGGACTCTTTCTCGTAGATTTCAATTTGCACGGAGAACTTGGTGAAATAGCTTTGAGGGGCAAGCTCGGCGTCCCCGTAGGTCATCTCCTGGATTTTGGCTTTCATCCTAAGGGAGGCCGTCTCCAGCTCTATTTCCTTCCCAAGTTGGGCAGGGATCACTTCCCCACCCGAAGCCCTGGATTTGAGCGTCTCCCTGAGCGTTTCATCCCGGAAGGCGTAATCGCTGGCTATGACTTTGGTTACCGTGCGCACATCGTTCTTATCGAAAAGCCATACCTCAAAGGCGGTGACTTTGGGCGGGTCGCCAGAGCCTATTAATTCAGAAAATCCCACCCCACATTCGCCCAGGTACCGGCCTTCCTCAGGTTCGATAGGGAAGGAATCATCGTAGCGGGGGTCACCATAGGTATAAGTGGAGCGAAATGTGGCTATCGGCTGCTCTTTTTGCCCTCCTAGTTCCGCTTCTTCCCTGGGAATCCCAGGGGTGACTTCCTCCTTCCTCGCCAGTTTTTTATAACGGGTGAAGAGTCGCCATACGATTATCCCCACCAGGGCGAGGGCTATTATTATAACGAGGAGTTTGAGCAGCAGGCCGAGCAAGCCCCCTTTAGCTTGGGAGGGGGTGGGGGTTGGTGATGGCGTTGGCTTCACCTGTACACCAAGGGCATCCTTTATGGCATCGAGGCGTAAGGCTAAGGCGCCTTCGCCTTTAAGCTCTTCCTTCAGTTCGGCCAACACCGAGGCTAAATCATCCCTTGGCCAGCCAGCGAAACGCTTTTCAAGGGATTTCTTATCGCTCTGGAGGGCATATGAGTCAGCGGCCATTTTCACGTACTCTTTCTTAAACTCCGGTCGGAGGTCCCAGGGGTCAGCGTTTATCCAACTGACTGGCCATAGCCACCAGCCTATCAGGAGCCATCCAATCAGGAGGCCAATCAGGAAGACTCCCACCAGAGCCAAGTTCTGTTTGTTCGCTGTGAATTTAGAGAAATCCATCGAGATCAACCCCCTTAATTCACTTTGGGCCAAAAGCTGGCCTTTTCTCCTAACCCTTTACCACGTAAGCAGGGAGTTTATTAACGAGCAATTCTTCCGCTTCGGCGACGATGCGCTCCAGCAGTTCTTTGACTGGAACGATGTCGTGGACAAGCCCTGCGCTTTGGCCGGCCATAAAGGAACCGTTTTCCCAATCGCCCTCCAGCACAGCCTTGCGCAAGGCTCCGGTGCCGAATTCGATGATTTCCTCTTCAGAAGCCCCCATTTTCTCCAATTCCTGGAAGCGGTGTACCATAGGATTTTTCAAAGCCCGCACTGGATGCCCCAGGCTATATCCCGTCACCATAGTAGCCCGGTCATGGGCTTTGACAATGTGCTGTTTGTAGACAGGGTGAGCGATGCATTCTTCGGTGCAGATGAAGCGGGTACCCATCTGGATACCCACTGCTCCCAGAGCTAACGCTGCTGCCAGCCCTCTTCCATCGGCGATGCCCCCAGCCGCAATTACGGGGACTTTCACCGCATCCACTACTTGAGGTACAAGGGGGAGTGTGGCCACGTCCCCTATATGCCCGCCTGATTCCATACCTTCGGCTATGAGGGCATCGGCTCCCATCCTCCCCAATCGCTTGGCAAGGGCCACCGAA
This sequence comes from Chloroflexota bacterium, assembly GCA_011041825.1. GTDB lineage: Bacteria > Chloroflexota > Anaerolineae > SpSt-600 > SpSt-600 > HyVt-206. The sequence goes on along the minus strand of DRAO01000302.1, from coordinate 5,785 downwards.
GCCACGACCGGTATTACGATGATGCCTGCTTCTTTAAGAGGGCCGATGTAAGGGGCGGGATTTCCACCACCGGTGGTAACTACCGGGACCTTCTCTTCAATGCAAACTTTGATTACTTCGTCAGCATAAGGGGAGAAGAGGGGCAGGTTAACTCCAAAAGGCTTGCTGGTGCGCTCCCGGATAAGGTGAATTTGCTCCCGCACATAATCAGGGGGAGCATTTCCTGAGCCCAGAACGCCAAGCCCACCTGCTTCAGACACGGCTGAGACCAGTTCAGCGGTAGCTACCCAGGCCATACCTCCCTGGATGATTGGATGCTTTATCCCCAGGAGTTCGCATAAAGGTGTCCTCAACATACGCTCATCCTCCGGGTGTTTTTCTGAAGAGGACGTTTACTCCTCCTCTTCTTCTATTTCTAACACCTTAACACCCCGGTAGTTACCGCAGTGAGGGCAGATGTGATGGGGAAGCCTCGGCTTATGGCAGGATGGGCATAAAGTGAGGTTAGGCAACCTGGCGGCATGGTGACTCCGACGCCGGTCTCTTCTACCCTTTGAGACCTTCTTCTTCGGCAATGCTCCCATCTTTCCCTCCTTCTCTACCTCGTTAGATTTGGGCTTCCAGCAGTTTCTTAAGGGGCATCCAGCGTGGGTCTATCTCTTCCCTCTTGCATTCGCAAGGCCCCAGGTTCAAGTTATGGCCGCAGTAAGGGCAGAGCCCTGCACAGTCAGGCTTGCACAGAACCCGCATCGGGATATTGACTATTATGTTCTGACGTATCACTTCCGTGAGGTCCAATATATGCGAGGAATTTATCAGGTTACACCGCTCCACCGTTTCTCCCCAGTGCAGAGATGCGCCGGTTTCCACATCTATGGTGGCTTTGAATTCTTCCTCAAGCTTTACCCTTATGGTCTTCACCACTGCTTCGAGACAGCGGCTGCAATTCAGGTGTAAAGGCACTTCCAGCGTCCCGGTCACCAGGATGTTATAACGGCCAGCATGGAGGAAGGTAACTTTACCTTTTAGAGGTCCTGCTGGGTGTATCTCCTCATCTAACCCCTCAATGTTTTCTTCTATCTCATATTCCCTTGATGCCCCGGTGGGCTCTTTTAAAAGTTGCGCAACGTTAAAAGCGAGCACTTTAACTGACCTCGGGTTTGGATTTCCCTATGAGTAAAACGCATCTCATTATATTACACCAACGCCTACCTGTCAAACTCCGCCCTAAGGAGGGTGTTGAAAAACTCCGGGATTAGAAACCGCTCCGCAGGCTAGGGATAGAAAAGGGGTGTTTTCTCGTGCGGGGGCTTCGCCCCGCACGAGAAAACACTTCAAAAATGCTTTTTCAACCTCCCCCTGCCGGAGGAATCCCTTGAGCAGGAACAGTATGGCGCTTTTTCAACACCCTCGCCTTAAGGAGGGGGCTGAAAAACTCCGGGGCTAAACTCGCCCCCGGGAGTCGGGAAGGAAAAAGAGCAGTGTTTACCGACTTTGTAATGTCTTAAGTATGCTGCGAGGTGGAAACTTAATGGCTCCTGGAGGGCAGACATCGGCACAATTGGAGCAACCGACAAGGCAGTTCCAAGGATTAGTCACCAGGGGGACATTTTTATCCTTATCCCACTCAAAAACACCATAAGGGCAGAATTCGACGCATTTGCGACAACCAGTGCACAAATCCTCGTAAACGGTGGGGAACCAGGGAATCTGCTCTCTAGGGAGCCCTTGCCAGGTTTTGGGAGCAGGCTTAATGGGTCTCCCCTTGCCCTTCTTTGTTTGGTAAAACCTCTTGTATTCCCTGAGAAGTGCTTGGGCATACTCGCTCTCCGCTTTCGGAGGGATGTAATTATAAGCTTTCACCTTAGCCAGAAGCTGCTCCTTCAGCCTTTCGGAAGGAGCGTTACCCTCCCTGTATAGCTCCTCAAAGACCTCGTCCAGCCCTATTAATCCCACGGTGAAATCACCTACCAGGATCATTTTCACACTCATCTTTCCCCCTCAGACTCCTCAGTGTGCTTTCTTAAGCATTTTAAGAAGCGCTTCCCGTTTTTCTTGAAATTTATCCTCAAAAAGCAGAGCATCATCTCCACGTGCTCCAGAGAAGCTGGATGGCAACGGCTATCAGTACGAGGGCGAAGAGACGTCGCAAGACCCGGCTTCGCAGCCGTCGGGCCATCAGCCTTGAGCCAGCTTGTGAGCCAAGCAAAGCGGCCAGAGCGCAGGCTCCTGCCAGGGGCCAATTCACGTGCCCTTGGGCCAAATGCCCTAAGAATCCTGCCATTGCCGAGAAAGTGACGATGAACGAGGAAGTAGCAGCAGCATTCTTCGGGTCTAATCCCAGCACCAGGAGAGTTGGCATCACGAATGAACCACCGCCCCGACCTAGCATCCCCACCAAGAGGCCCAGCGTGGTTCCCACCGCCAGGCTTACCACCCATTCTGTCCAACCGGTCAAAACTCGGGTTGGCTTCCAGCCGCTCAAGGCTAATCCTGCTGCCAATAAGAGGAATATGGCGAAGAGGGTGATGATAACCTTTGTCGGCACGTAAGCGGTGAACAGTGCCCCTATCGGTGCAGCGATGATCATACTGATGGCGAAAGGTAGCGCTGTCCACAACCTCACCAGGTGATGCCGCAGGTATGTCGAAGATGCCGAGGAAGAGGTGACCACATTAAGCAGCAAGCCCAGTGGTATAGCCTGAGCCTTGAAATCTAGCCCTAACCAGTAAAAAACCGGGATGTAAAGCTGCCCTCCTCCCATACCCAGCATCGAGAAGAAGAAGGAGATGCCCAGCACGGCCAGGGGAGCAGCCCAGTATGCATAAGTGGTCATCTATGCCCCCTTGTTTGAATTTGAACCTCCCGCAGGTTCCGGAACCTGCGGGAGGTTCGGGTTCTACCAGATGTGGATGCCGAAGTAGCCAGTGATGAACTTGAGCGAGACGTAGAGGAAGTATAGGCCGAAGATGAATTTAAGCGTATGAGGCTTAAAGCGCTTGATGATAGCAGCCCCAACCTGGGCTCCGATGATGGTGCCGCCACCCAGGAGCCCCCCAGCGGCAACTACCACAAAGCCCTGGGCCAATTTAATGAGACCGCCTACCAGAGCCAGGGGTACCATCACCGCCAGGGAAGTGCCCATCGTAATGTATACGGGAGCCCCAAAGAGGTAAATCATCCCCGGAACCAGGGCATAGCCACCGCCCAGCCCGGCGATGCCTGTGGTGACTCCTACTATGAACCCGAAAATCGCCATCCCCCAGGCAGAGCCGGGGATAACGTTGCCTTCTTTCTTCATCGGCCCTTTCCCGGCAAAGCCCTGGATGCCTTCCCAGACCATTCGGATGGCGGGCCAGAGGAAAATCACCCCCAGGATAAGCCCCAGGAGCTTGGCTTGAGGGGCCACTAAGGTGAAGAGCCAGGAACCCAGGAACACCCCCAGAATGCCGAATCCACCCAGCCAGAGGGTGGCCCTGGTATCCAGGTTCCGCCGCACCAGATGCCCCCATGCTCCCGAAAGGGCGGTGAAGATGACGGCGAAGAGGGTGGTGCCCACGGCCAGGGGAGCCGGGAACCCCATCCAGAAGTGGATGATGGGGAGCATCACGCTGCACCCGCCGGTGCCGATGAGACCGCCCAGCAATCCGGCCAGGAAGCCAACGATTACCAGCACGATACCCTTGCCCACGGTGATGATTTGCTCCCCGGCCTGGACTTGCCCGGTTGCCATAGCCCATATCACCACGGCAGCGATGATAAGGAGGAGCACCAACGTGGGAATCTGATTTTTAATCCAGGAACCTGTACGCACAGCCATTGTCTTCACCTCCTATGATTTGTTTATCCTGTATGGAGATGAGGATAATACGGTGGCGGGCGCTTGATGCCCGGTCCCCGCCCTCTTTGACAAGGGCATTGGCATAGCTTTCGGGCCTTTCGGCAGCAACAACCCATCTACCCCTCCAGCATCCCCTTGATGATGACATCCACAGCCTCTTCCTCCGAAAGCCCACGGGCCATCAGGGTCTCCAGTTCCTTCTTGTTCACCGTGCCGATGGCAGCCTCATGAGTTATGTAGGCGGTAGGGTCTTTCACCCGCACCACCGGAATGGCGTTGGCTACTGCATTATCCCGCACAATTTCCACACAATCCACATGCCCCCTGGTGAAGGGAGCATTTCCCTCGGTGGTGCCAACGACCTCGCTGCGGGCTCTATCACGCACAGCGATGCGGGATTTGGCCATTCCACGAGCCCGCTCCCCGTTAAGACGGATGGTCTCCCGCACTACGATCTCGTCATCGCCGTAGCCATAAGCTTTGGCCGTCAGTTCAGCCACGCCTCTGGCAGCCACGTCCACCACGTAATCGAACTCCAGCTTTCCCACCCGCCCGTGGGTGAGCTCGAACCCAGATATGTAGCGACCGCCTTCCTCCACCTCGATTTGGGCTTTGGAGATGACTTCGATACCACCGCTCTCCCCGTGGTAGTGAGACTCGGCGTAATGCATCAGAGCTCCCTTGCCCACTCTAATCCGGGCATCCATCACGTGCTTCACCTTCACGGCATTGGGGAAGGTGCAATGGGTTAAGAACGCCACCTGCGCTCCATCGCCGATTTCAAAGTGGGAGTGGATTTCCTGCACGCCCTCTTTGGGCAACACCCCGAAGCACAGGTGCACGGGATACTCGATGTGGACGCCAGGTTCTACTATCACCCTGGCCCGCACGCCAGAAGGCAACTCCTCGGCTTCCAGGTGGATGCCGGGGGTTTCGTTGGCTCCCAGCACTTTGCTCCCGCTCACCACCAGGCTGGCGATGCGTGGCGAGCGGAATACCGCCGGATCGCCTCCTGCCATCTCGTAGGCTTTGACGATGGCCTCAAATTCCCTTGCAAATCTATTGGTAGCGTTCATAGTCCCTCACCGTCTCCACAGGTTCCGCTACTTTACAGGGCACACAGCGGCGGGCGTAGTGCTCCCGCACGGTGCGGGGATCACCAGTGCGGATGATTTCCCCCTCGCATATCAGCGAGGCCACGTCGGCCACAGGCACCATCCTGTCCCGGTGAGTGATGAGGAGCACGGTGACGCCCTCCTCTGTCATCCGGCGGATGAGCCGGGCGATGTCGTCAAGCGAGAGCACGTCAATGCCCGAATCGGGCTCGTCCAGGATGGCCAGTTTAGGGCGCATCGCATAGACGGCAGCCAATTCGATGCGTTTGCGTTCCCCGCCAGAGAGGTTCTCGTTCACGGTACGGTGCAGGTATTCAGCAGGAGAGAGGGCCACCGCCCGCAGGGCTTCCTCGATGCGCTCCCTGGAAGGCTCTTTCATCCCCAGGGCAATGTAATCGCCCACCCGGATGCCTTCGAAGCGGGCCGGTTCCTGCCAGGCCAAGGTCAACCCCAGCCGGGCTCGGTCAGTGATAGAGAGGTGGGTGATGTCTTTGCCATCGAAGACGATGCGGCCCTGTGAAGGGACATAACCCCTTGAGCCGATGAGAGTGTAGGCCAAGGTGGATTTGCCCGATCCGTTGCGCCCCAGCAGACAATGGACGGTGCCCTGCTGCACGGATAGGTTAACCCTCCGCAGGATGGCTTTCCCTTCCCGTTCCAACCACAGATTTTCAATAGAAAGGATTATCCCCATTTTTATCCCCTGTCTAGCTACCTGACACTTTTGACTTGCTCCCCTGAAGCAGATTTACGCAGCCCACCCGCCGGGCGATGAATCACCCGGCTGAGAAGCCTTAAAGCCGGTTGAAAACCGGCTGAGGGTTAGCGG
>DRAO01000114.1 GCA_011041825.1 Chloroflexota bacterium | reverse complement strand
TATAGGTAAAAATCAACCATCTTTCCCCTCATCCTCAAGCCCCTTTGCTTGCAGGCGTTAAATATTATACCACATTATGCCTCTGGCGGCAAGTGAATTCTAAGCCCCAGGGCGTGTCCCAAATTTGTCGGAGGAAGCTGGTTAACGGGGCGAGTAACGGCCCTCACCCCCAGCCCCCTCTCCCGTTCGCCTTCACTTGCGCTTCGGCGACGGGAGAGGGGGAGTTACCCCTCCCCTCTCCTGCCGGCCCGACAGGGCCGAGCAGGAGAGGGGAGGGGTGAGGGCCATTTCAGCCCCCGACATTCTTGGGACACACCCTCTTCGCCTCCTGCTTTGCCTTTCTGGGAATGTTAGTGTATAATAAAGGCACTGCTCAGCCTTTGGCTAAGGGAGAGAGGAACGGCTGTTTTTGTGTGACGACAGAGTTATCGCACACAAGTTCTCTTGTCTCGACCAGCCCTTTGGTTTAAACTGCGAATTTAAGGCATAGCCTGTTGTAATTATGACCCCTATAGGCCTTCCTCTTGAAGGCCCAGGTATCAGATTAAGTAAAGGATAAGCTATCCTCTCGCACACCCCCATCGCTTGCTCCTGGGGGACAATTGCTACGGAAGGGATAATATGGGGAAGAAAGTGCTTGTGGTTACCCAAGACACAAACGCTTTTGCCCCTCTTTTCTCACCTATGACGAGGGCAGGCTATGAGACCATCTTCGTCCCTCCTCACCCTCAAAAGATACGCCGGGAACTCCGTAAACTTCCTGAGTGCGTGCTGCTGGATATGGTTTCCCTCAACGGCAAGACGGGGCAGGAGATTTATGGCTTCCTCCAAAACAACGTCTATATGCTCCCGCTCATAATCCTCAAGGACAAGCGCAAACGCAAAGGTCTTAAAGCCGATGCCATAATCACTTACCCTCTGACTTGGCGCAAGCTCTCCTACCAGCTTAAGAGGCTCCCTCAGGACAAACGGTTCCTCAAAGCCGGAGACCTCACCCTTGACCTGCTCCGGAGAGTGCTGATAAAGGGGGGGGAGGAGCACCACCTTACCCCCAAGCTGGCCGCATTGCTGGAAACCTTTATGCGCCATCGAGGACGGGTGCTCACCCGGGCTTACCTTATGAAGAAAGTGTGGAACACCGAGTTCACCGATGACACCCGCACCCTGGATGTCCACATCCATTGGCTACGCAAATTGATAGAGGACGATTACCGCTCCCCTCTATACCTGCGAACCATTAAGACAGTTGGCTATCGGTTTGATGTGCCCTAAAATTAGAAAGGCGAACGTCACTTGGATAAAGCTCCTTATCTTCATCAGCGGGTTTGTATCGCTGGGGGTGGAGATTTCGGCTTCTCGGCTGGTGGAAACTCACTTCGGTAGTTCCATCTTAGTGTGGTCCACCTTGATTGGCTTAGTGCTGGTTTACTTATCTGCGGGTTATTTCCTAGGTGGCAAGCTTGCCGACAGGTACCCTTATGAAGCTCTCTTCTATCGGATAGCTTTCCTGGCGGGGTTTTCTACCGGGCTTGTGCCCTTTGTGGCTGACCCCTTGCTCCATACCGTAGACACCTTGAACCCATTGGAAGGCACCGGGTCTTCGGTGGGCCTGATGATCGCCCTTTTCACAGGCGTGGCCCTTCTTTTCCTGGTGCCGGTGACTCTGCTCGGCTTCATCCCCCCTTTTGCACTGCGCATAATCCTGCGGGAGGTGGAAGAGGCTGGGCGGATAAGTGGGAGCCTCTACGCCCTCTCCACCCTGGGGAGCATCTTTGGAGCTTTTACCCCTCCCCTGATATTCATCCCACTCCTCGGCACGAGGAGGACCTTCCTGGTTATGGCTTATCTGCTAATGGGCGTATCCTTGCCCGGTATGATAAGGACCATCGGGCGCAAGGGTGGGCTTTATCTGATGGTGCTCCTGGCCTCAACGGGGTGGCTTTTGCTGCCCTTGGGCTCCGTTAAAGCAAACGGTGACATCATCTATGAAACTGAATCGGCTTATAGCTACATCCAGGTGATACGATGGGGGGAAGACATCTACCTTCGCTTGAACGAAGGTTATGGGGTTCAATCCATCTACAACCCTCATCAAGTGCTTTCAGGGGGCATCTGGGATTACTTCTTAGTGGCGCCGCTCTTCAATGACCCGCCCTTCAGCCCTGCTCAGGTCAAGAGAATGTGCCTCATAGGGTTGGCCGGAGGCACCGTAGCTAAACTCTACACCCGCATTTATGGCCCCATAGCCATAGATGGAGTAGAGCTTGACCCGGCCATCATCGAGGCAGGGCGGCGTTATCTGGCGATGAACGAGCCTAACCTGCGGGCTATAGCCGATGATGGCCGTCACTTCCTGAGCAATTCTTCGGAAACCTACGATGTGATTGCGGTGGATGCTTACAGGCCCCCTTACATACCCTTTCACCTGACCACGAGGGAGTTTTTCCAGGAGGTGCGGGATCATCTGAGTGAGCAAGGGGTAGTGGCGGTGAACGTAGCCCGCACCCCCTCGGATTACCGCTTGGTGAACGCTGTGGCCAATACGATGGCCTCGATTTTCCCCAGCATCTACATCATCAATGAACCTGATTCAGATTATCCCATCGCCAACAGCCTGGTGGTGGCCACAGCATCCCCCACCAGCTTCGGTAACTTTGCTGCCAATTTGGCCTATGTGGAAAACCCGTATCTCCTGGAAGTTGCCCGGGAAGTCCTGCCCAGGATACGGGTTTTTCAGGGGGGTGGCCCTATCTTCACCGATGATTACGCTCCCGTGGAACACATCACGCACGGTATTATGCTGGAGTACTTGCTGAAAGGACGATGATTATGGCTGAGAAGCGTAAGACGGGGACGGCGGATTTACCCCTGCATTATGGGAAGACGCCACGCTGGCTTTTCCGACGGATGGCTCTCCTGGCCAGGGAAATCAGCATCGTCATAATAACCGAGTTTGGAACGGCGGAATTGCTGCGCCGCCTTTCTGACCCTTATTGGTTCCAGGCCTTTGGATGCGTGTTAGGCTTCGATTGGCATTCCAGCGGGCTCACCACTACTACCTGCGGGGCTTTGAAAGAAGGCTTGAGGGATTTGGGGGATGAGCTGGGAATCTTCGTAGCTGGTGGCAAAGGTGGCACCTCACGCCAAACCCCTTACGAAATCCTGGCACGGGGGGAATTGCTCTCCGTTGACCCAGCTCAACTGGTTCACGCCAGCCGGATGGCTGCTAAGGTGGACAACACAGCCCTTCAAGATGGGTTCCAGATTTACCACCACACTTTCATTTTCGATAAAGATGGCAATTGGTGTGTGATACAGCAGGGGATGAACACGGCCATCCGCTATGCCCGTCGCTATCACTGGCTGGGGGAACAGGTGCGGGATTTCGTGTGTGAACCCCATGCCGCCATCTGCTGTGACTACGTGGGAGAGCCTTTGAATATGGTGGCGGCTGAGAGCGAGGAAGCCCGACGGATAAGCACGCTCCTCTCCCATGAGAAACCTGACAAACTCGTGCGGGAGCTAGAACGCCTTCAGAGCCTTACCCTTCCCCGCCGCCATCACATACTCCTCCAGGACATCGCCCCTAATCGCCTGAAGGGCATCTTCTTGAAGACTTACGAGCAACAGCCCCAGGACTTCGCCCAACTTCTGGGTATGGAAGGAGTAGGCCCAAAGACCATCCGAGCCCTGAGCCTCATAGCCGAACTTATCTACGGTGCCCCTGTGAGCTACCGTGACCCTGTGCGCTTCAGCTTCGCTCACGGTGGCAAAGACGGTCATCCATATCGGGTGGACCGCCGCCAGTACGATAAGTCCATCGAGATTCTGGAAGAAGCCATACGGCGGGCTAAGCTGGGGGACCGGGAGAAGTTGAAGGCTTTGGCTTCGCTGCAAAAACACGTCGCCAATCTCCCTCAATAAGCGCTTCTATCCGTAAATATCCGCACCAAGGTCTTGATCAATATCTTTATATCGAGCCATAACGACCAGTTCTCGATGTACCAGAGGTCGTATTTCGTCCTCTCAGCTATGGAAGTATCCCCACGCAAGCCGTGTATCTGCGCCCAGCCAGTGATGCCTGCCTTCTCCCGGTGGCGTTCCATATAGCGGGGGATGCTGCGGCGGAATTGCTCCACGTAATAAGGCTGTTCGGGCCTCGGCCCCACCAGGCTCATATGCCCCAGTAACACGTTGATGAGCTGAGGGAGTTCATCCAGCGAATAGCGTCGGATGAAGGCCCCGAACCGGGTGCGACGGGGGTCATTCTTGGTGGTCCAACCGGGGCCGTTGGCATCGGCATCCTGGCGCATCGAACGGAACTTGAGCATCGGAAAAGGCTTGGCATCTAAGCCCATCCGCTCCTGAACGTAGAACACGGGCCCCGGTGAATCCAGCTTTATCAAGATAGCCATAAACAGCATCAGGGGCGAGAGAAGCACCAATGCTACCGAGGCACCCACTATATCCATAATCCGTTTCAGGGTGAGCTTCCATCCCCTCAGGGCTACATCCCTCACCGTGAGAAGCGGGAGCCCGTCCAAATCACCTATGTTCACCTCTCCAGCCATAATCTGGAAAACATCGGGGAAGACCTTGATGTTAAGTTGGCTCCGATCACACATCCCGATGATGGAGAGGATTTCCTGGTGGCTGGCTTCGGGCATAGCGATGATGACCTCGTTCACCTGCTCTCTGTCGAGGATGTTCCGCAGGTCCTTTACCCCTCCTAGCACCGGCACGCCCATAACCTTATCCTGCTCTGCCCTGTCATCCACGAATCCCACCACTTTGTAGCCCAAACCCGGGGAGCGGAGTATCTTCTGGAGGATTATGCGTCCGATCTCTCCCGCCCCTACAATGAGGACGTTGGAAGCGCCATAGCCTTTGGCCTGCATTGCCCATTGCCAGCGGGCATAGGCCGTGCGGCCTATGAAGACGAAGAGGATTGTGAGCAGCCAGGCATACACCACCATAAGGCGGGGGTAATCCATCTCGTTCTTGAAGAAAAGCGAGAACAAAGCTATGGCTATGAGGGTTCCCACCGAGGTGGCCGTGGCTACTTTAGAGAGTTCGTCTATGTGGGATAAGGCCCTCTGGCGGTGATAGAGGCGGGTGAAGAAAAAGACCACCAGGATGGTGAAAAGGTAGATGGAAAACATCCCCAGATAAGGCGTGAAGGTAGTTGGCAGGTTCTGGTGCTCGGTTAAGAGGCGTAATCTGTAGGCCAGATAAAAGGCCAAGCTTATCATCGAGGCATCCAATCCCACCAGCAGAAGGCGGAAGATAGCCTTTGGATTTCTCCTTAACCAGCCGAACATCATCATTCCCTCGGCCTAAGAAATAAATCTCCCACGTATGCTTCGACGATGCCCAAGCCCCAACGCAGGTAGATGCCAAGTTCTATCAGCTTACCCAGCCACCGGGGAGTCTCAGGCGCAAAATGCTTGCGGTAGAAGATGAGCATTGAGCGGTAGAATTCATTTTTAGCCCGGCGGCTATGACGGCTAGAGGCTTTCTTGTAATGCAACACGGTCACCTGAGGGTAATAATAGACCTTCCACCCGGCTTTCTTTATCCGATAGGCCCAATCCAGGTCTTCCCCATATAAAAAGAAGTCCTCGTCCAAGAGACCTGCATCGGCGATGGCCTCCCGGCGCACCATCATAAAGGCGCCCACAACTGAATCCACTTCGGCCATCTCGTCTGGATCCAGATAAGTAAGGTTATAGCGGGCAAAACGGCGGCTCCGGGGAAAGAGCTTGCTCAAGCCCACAATCCGGTAAAAAGCCACCTCTGGAGTGGGGAAACTCCGCCTGCACGCTAGATCCAAGCTCCCATCCTGCCTTACGAGGCGAGGTCCTGCTATCCCTGCTTCTTGATGGGCATCCATAAACTGCACCATTTCCGCCAGAGCGTTGGGAGGCAACAAAGTGTCGGGGTTCAGGAGAAGGGCATATCGTGGGACATCGTCCCTCAGGTGGGGCCACTCAAACCCCAGGGCTCTAAGCCCCAGGTTGTTAGCATAAGCGTACCCCCCATTATGGGGGCTTTCTATAAGGGTAACGAAGGGGAAAGATTCCCTTACCATATCGGCGCTGCCATCGGTAGAAGCATTGTCTACCACGCAGACTTTGAAAGAGACGCCCCTGCTTTCATATACGGAGGCAAGGCAATCCTTTAATAAATCACGGGTATTGTAATTTACAATAACAATGCCCAAATCCGGCATTTGAGCTTCCCTGGGGGATAACTTTGCACCAAGCAATTACTATTTTAGCACAAAGCACTAGGGGGGTCAATGTGGCGTTTCTGGAGGGTGTTGAAAAAGCACACGTCACTTCCCCTTCACCGCAGTCTTGGAAAGCAGCAGTGTGTAAACATACATCGTGTAAAAGGCCATAAGCGTGGCTAAGAGTAAGCCGTGAAAACCGTCTCTGTATCCCTTTAATGTTACATATCGGCGGTAGAATTCCCGCACCGGCATAGAGATGGGGCTCCAAGGCTTGGGGTGGATGCCCCGCTTCTCAAGCACCCCGGCCTCCAGCGGAGCGTAATTCTTCTGCCGGGTTACGAATTCCCTCCAATCCCGATAATTGTAATGTATGAGGTGGTGACGCAAGTATCCGGCTTTGCCATCTAAAATCACTATTTCGTGCACTTCCCATACCGGATCATAGTGGGCTTTATCGGGCTGTAGTAGGCGCAGCTGGTAATCCGGGTACCATCCCCCATAGCGTATCCACTTGCCAGCAATGTAATTCTGCCGGGGCACCCACCAACCGACGTAATTCTCATCTTCAATAACCTGTTTAATCTCCTCAGCCAGCTCCGGGGTGACACGCTCATCGGCATCTACGAAGAAAACCCATTCCGTTTGAGCCAACCCGAGTGCCACATTGCGCTGTTCGGCATAGTTGCGGAAGGGGTGGGTGAAAATCCTCGCCCCCATCCCCCCGGCAATCTCCACTGTCCTGTCGGTACTGCCTGAATCTAACACGATTACTTCATCAGCCCAGGAAGCGCTGTGGATGCAATCAGCTATGTTGTCTTCCTCATCCTTCGTCAGGATGATAACGCTGACCTTCCCCATCCAATCCTCCATAGCGGTGGCTCTGCCTTTTCCTGTGCATCTCCTTGGCAAACCTTACATTTCCATCACCTTCAGATAAGCTTCCAACCGCCTCTGGAGCTCCTGAGGGGTTATAACCCCTTTACGGGCGGCAGCTTGGGTCGCCGCAATCTTGCGGCGAAGCCCCATCTTCACCAGCAAACGCAGGGCTTTCAAGAACAACGGCCCCCGATATTTTGTGAACAACCGATAGCGGCTACGCCACAGTTCTACGAACATCCTATCCTGGAATTGAGAGGTGCTGCGGGCGATGTGATGCACTATCTCGGCCTCAGGCACGCAATAAATTTGCCATCCAGCCTTCCTAAACCGTATGCACCAGTCAATTTCCTCACAATACATAAAGAACCCTTCATCCATCAGCCCTACTTGTTCCACCGCTTCCCTGCGCACCATCATAGCTGCGCCGAGGGGATGGTCCACAGGGAAAGGCTTTCCCCGTTCGTAAAGGCGACGAGGATAGCGACCGTTGAGGGGTGAGGAAGCAATGCGGTGGTGGAGGGGGAAGAAATCGAGGAAAACCTGCATCAGGCCTGGAAAACGGAAGGCTGAATGCTGGAGAGAGCCATCAGGGTTGAGCAACTTTGGCCCGGCAACGGCCACAACAGGGTGGTTTTCCATAAAATTCAGGAGCTTGCAGATAGCCCCTTGACATACCTGGGTATCGGGGTTAAGGAGGAAAAAGTAATCAGGGGGGGCGGGTTCCTTAAGGAGTTCCCGCATCACCAGGTTATTGGCGGCAGCGAAACCCAGGTTGCTTTCGTTGGCAATGAGGTTCACGCTGGGGAAGCGTTTTCGCACCAGCTCGGGGCTCCCATCCGAGGAGGCATTGTCTATCACATAAGTGCTGGCCTTAAAATCTGCGCTGTTTAACTCATCCAAGAGGCTGCTTAAGCATTTCTCTAAGAAGGAACGGACATTATAGCTAACGATTATTACAGCCAGATTATCAGGCATAATGCATTACCACTCTTCTCAAGGCGTGTTTTTCCGGGCAATAGCGGAGCTTTCAGCCTGGAGCTTCGATTTTTTGCCCCTGCCCTAAGGCAACATTACCAATTCCTCTTTTTTCGCCCCCACCGTGGGGCAACATTGCCAACCACGGTTAAATGGGATGCTACCAAATGAGGAGCTACCCTCAAGGTCGAATTATAATGTAACCCCAGAAGGGTGTCAAGGCTCAAGGGAGGAGGAGCACGATGCCTGAGCCTCAACAGTGGGCCGTGCTGGATTCCTTCGCAGTGCTGGCCGTGCCCGACGCCTGGACCGACGTGAACACCATTGCCGACCTCTTACAAGAGGCCCGGCGCCGTGCCGAGGAGGGCCACCCCCTCCGGGTGGCGACCAGGTGCCAGAACCTGGTGAGCCGCTTTTCGGAAGAGCACGGCGTCACCCCTTACCGGGAGCCCCACCTGCGGGCCACCGGCTACTACGCCATCTTCGCCAACATCCGGGGCGATTCTCCTGAGGCCATGGCCCGGCGTGTCTTCTCCCAGCCCGACATCGGCGGCTTGCAGGGCCTCACCATCTCCCGTGTCTACGTCCGCAGCGGCGACCCCAACTGGTACGCCATCAACATCATCGTCCGCTTTGAGGATAGATCCCGGTCTTTTGAGGGAGTTAGAAAACATAGCGAAGCAGGAAGGGGTTACCAGAACAGAGATAGCCCGTCGCATGCTTGCAGAAGGTTTAAAGCGTTTTAAAATCCAACAGGCTTTGGGAAAATACAGACATGGAGAACTTTCCCTAGAGCGAGCGGCAGAACTGGCAGGGCTTCCATTGTATGAAATGTTTGACCTCGTTTTGCAGGAGAAAATTCCTGCCCCTTTCACTCCTGAAGAGATAAGACAAGAAGCTGAAGAGTTGCTGGCCCGGCTTGGGGGTTTGAATTAAACCTCCCGCAGGCTCGGAGCCTGCGGGAGGTTTAAGCTTGGATCGAAAAAAATTGATACCGCCAACCTCGTGTTGGCGGAGCATCAGCAAGATAAAGGGCGGCCCGGAGCTTGTCTCCGGGCAATCAGAAAAATGGGCCAGGGCTGGAAGCCCCGGCCTGAGCGGTGAAAGCCCGCTGGAAGCGGGCTATTTAGGGCACTTCCAGTGCCCTTCCGCCGTTTAGTCTGGAGCTTTGAGCTCCAGGCTTCTTGGGGGCGGTAGAGGGTGTTGAAAAACTCCAGGGTTGGAAACCACTCCGCAGGCTAGGGATAGAAAAAGGGGTGTTTTCTCGTGCGGGGGCGAAGCCCCCGCACGAGAAAACACTTCAAAAATGCTTTTTTAACCTCCCCCCGCCGGAGGAATCCATTGAGCAAGAACAGTATGGCGCTTTTTCAGCACCCTCTCGGTAAAGGAGGGTGCTGAAAAAGTGCTATTCTCATTTTGCTTGATGAACGTCCTTCGCTCAAGGCAGGTTAAAAAAGCCTTTTGAGGGTATTTTCTTGCACGGCGGCTTCGCCGCCGTGCAAGAAAATACTACTCTTTTTCCCTAAGCTCTCGGGGGCAGGTTTAACCCCGGAGTTTTTCAACACCTTCTTGCAAGGGAGGGTGTTGAAAAAGTGCCACGCCGTTCTTCCTCAAAT
>DRAO01000363.1 GCA_011041825.1 Chloroflexota bacterium | reverse complement strand
GCGTGATAATTGCCCATCCTTACTCCGTGGTCTCGGACACGCTGCAAAGGGTGGTCTTCCACATCGCTGCGATGGAGACCAATCGGGATTCCATCCTGATATTCGAGGAGCCCGAAGCCCATTCCTTCCCCTTCTACACCAAATACATAGCCGAGAGGATAGCGTTCGATGAATCCAACCAGTATTTCATATCCACCCACAACCCATATTTCCTCCTGGCGGTGCTAGAGAAAACGCCCAAGGAAAACATAGCAATTTTCGTAACCTATCTCAGGGATTATCAAACCCAGGTCAAAGCCTTAAGCGAGCAGGAGCTTGAGGAAATCCTCGACCTCGATGTGGATGTGTTCTTTAACCTTGAGCGCTTTTTACCAATTGAAGACGAGGGGTAAGACAAGTTGATTTACGTGGAATGCAAGGCCGACGAAGTTCTTGTAAAAGCTCTTGGGATTCCTAAGAAGAAGCTGGTTCATTCCGGTAACAAGGGCGGAGTTTGCAAGAAGCTGCAGAAAAGTTCCGCCTCCCTGGGCATAGTGGATGAAGACCCTGGCAGCAGTCAGCCGCCTTACCTAAGTCGCTTGGGCTCACCTAAACTGAGTGAATACGGGCTTAAGCTTTACGAGGATAAGAAAACAGGCAATGTCCTGATCGTGCTTTGCCCTTTCTTATAGCAATGGGTTCTGGATGCTGCAAGGGAGGCGGAGGTAGATACGGCCAAGTATAATCTGCCGGGTGATGGGGAAGGGCTGCATAAAGTCGTCAACCAGCATCTCGATAAATTTCGCAAGCTAGTGGAAGAAGCTCTTCCCAATAGCCCCCGGCTGAGGAAACTGGCCAGTGTAATGAGAAAGGCTTTGTAAGCTATGAAAGCGAGCGGGAACGATACCCAACGCAAAAAGCGCAAAGCTGCTGAGGAATTTACCCGACGGCTCCTTTCCACTGAAGTGGGAGATTGCATCGCCCGGGTTGTGCTCTTCGGGAGTGTGGCTAAAGGGTATGCCACCGAGGAAAGCGATGTTGACGTTATGGTCGTGGCATTAGATGCACCGGAAAAGGTCCGAGAAGCGGCTCTGGATGTTTCCTTCGAGATGGCAATGGAATCGGGCGAGATGGTGGAGCCCATAGTGCACTGCATTGATGAATGGCGGCTCCCCGCATCTTACCTTATCTACACCGTGCGTAAGAAAGGCCAGGAGATATATTCGATGGACGAGGATAAAGTTAAAGTCGAAGAGTGCCGAGGCTATTCCCTGTTGGCCCAGGAATACCTGCAAGGGGCGGAGCAAAACTTCCACAACGGAGCATACAGAATCGCCATTGATGCCGCATACAATGCCGCAGAGCTCTGCGCAAAGGGGCTTCTTTTGCTTAAGCTTGAAGAGTTGCCTGCAACTCACGGAGGGATTATCAACAAAATCGGGGAACTTTACGTCAAGCCTGGACTCATCCCCCGTGAACTGGGGCGGAGACTGCATACCGCCTTCATCCTGAGGAATCAGGCCCGTTACGAGCCTCACGTTCGCCTGGGGAAGGACGAGGCCGTTGAAGCCATTGAAACCGCACGTGCAATGTGTGAAGCTTTGGCTTCGCAGCTACAGGAATTTGAAGGACAACGGCCAACTTCTCGCAAACCCGGGAACCTGCGGGAGGTTACAGGGGAATAGCGATGATTAAAATCGCTCCATCCATCCTTTCTGCTGATTTCGCCCGATTGGGCGAGCAGGTGAAAGAGGCTGAGCAAGCTGGAGCCGATTACATCCACGTGGACGTTATGGATGGGCACTTCGTGCCCAACATAACGATGGGGCCCTTGGTGGTGAAGGCCCTGCGCAGAGTTACGGGCATCCCGCTGGACGTGCACCTTATGATAACCGAACCCGATAACTACATTGCTCCTTTCGCTGAAGCCGGAGCCGACATCATAACGGTGCACTATGAGGCCGCTCCGCACCTGCACCGTACCATCCGGGAGATAAAGCGGATGGGTAAGAAGGCAGGCGTCTCCATTAACCCATCCACACCGGTGTGGGCGCTGGAGGAAATCCTGGAATACGTGGATTTAGTGCTGGTGATGACGGTGAACCCCGGTTTCGGAGGGCAGGACTTTATCCCCTCGATGGTGCGCAAGCTGGAGAAGTTGCGGGCAATGCTAAGAGATAGGGGGCTTTCGCCGGAGGTGGAGGTGGACGGCGGCATCAATCCCCGCACTGCTCCGATGGTAGTGCGGGCTGGGGCAAATGTGCTGGTGGCAGGAGTCGCCATTTTCGAGGCCCCGGAGGGCATCGGCGAGGCCATACGGAGGATAAAGCAGGCGGCACTGATGGCGTTATCAGTGTAAAAACAAAAAGCCGACCTGTAAAGGGAGGTCGGCTTTAGGGGAAGACAAGGAGGGAGCTTAGGTCTTGCCCATCGCCTTGAGGCACTTGGTGCAAATGTAAATGCGCCTTTTGCGACCACCTTCGTATATGGTTTTGCGTTGGATGTTGGGAAGCCAGCGCCTTTTGGTAGCGTGCTTGGAGTGACTGACCTTATGTCCAAACTGCGGCCCTTTACCACAAATCTCGCACCTTGCCACTTCTACCACCTCCTAATTTGATAGCGGGGTGTATAATACCACAACCGGTGAAATTAAGCAAATTAGGAAGGGTGGGAAGGTGGTGAAAAACTCCGGGGTTAAACCTGCCCCCGGGAGCTAAGGGAAAAAGACTGGCATTTTCTTGCACGGCGGCGAAGCCGCCGTGCAAGAAAATGCTCTCAAAAAGCCTTTTTACTGCCTTAACGAAGGATGTCTATCAAACAAAATGAGAGTGGCACTTTTTCACCACCCTCGAGGGTGGTGAAAAACTCCGGGGTTAAACCTGCCCCTAAGGTCGGGGGGAAAAGGGGGATAACCCTATACTTCTCTCTGAGGGGAAAGCGGATGCCTAAAGAGATCAAATTGGGAAAGATAGAGATAACCCGTGAAGCTGTTGCTGACCTGGTCAGCCAGGTCGTACTGGAATCCTACGGGATAGTTGGGCTTGCGGGAAAAGGTTCAGGTCTGGAACGCTTCATAACCGGTACTATGCCACACCGGGGGGTAGAGGTAAACCTTGTGGATGACAAAATCGTGGTCAACTTGTACGTCATAATGGAATATGGGGTACGCATCTCCGAAGTGGCTAACAACGTGATGGAGAGGGTCAAGTTCAGCCTTGAGCAAGCCCTGGGATTGCCTGTTGTCGAAGTCAATGTCTACGTCCAGGACCTGCGAATCAGCAATTCCGGTTAGCCCGCCCTTAAGCGTTGTCCTGCAGGGCTCAGGGGAAAAGGGCTTTGCTGCCCGGGGACGGCTTCTAGACCCTCTCCCCTGGTGGGGCTGCCCTTAGAGGATGACCTTCTTCACTCTATCTCATTGGAGGTGGAGGTTTGGGAGAGAAAAGGACGACAAGCTATAAGCCCTTATTAAGCTGGGATGGCTACACCCTTAAGAAATTGTTCCAGGCTGGGACAGCCTGGCTGGAGCAAAACGTTTCTTACATAAATTCCTTAAATGTTTATCCGGTGCCTGATGGCGACACGGGCACCAATATGCTGTTAACTATGCAGTCTTGCCTGAGGGAAATTGAGGGCCTTATGGACAATGCAGTGTACCTGGTTGCCCAGAAGGCGGCCTACGGTGCCCTGATGGGAGCCCGGGGCAACTCAGGGGTTATACTCTCGCAAATATGGCGGGGGTTCGCCAAAGCCCTGGATAAGAAGGAAGTACTGACAGCTCCCGACCTTGCTGCGGCGCTTTCCGAAGCAGCTTCCACCGCTTACAAAGGAGTTATAAAACCGGTGGAAGGCACCATCCTCACGGTGGCAAGGGAAATCGCAGAGGCTGCCAAACGGGCCCTCGAGAAGAGCAATGACCTGCGTTTTATCCTGGAAGAAGTGGTGAAAGCAGCCAGGGAAGCCGTGGCCAAAACCCCCTCCCTGTTGCCCATCCTCAAGGAAGCCGGGGTGGTGGATGCCGGTGGCCAGGGCCTCCTGGTCATATTGGAAGGCTTCTTGAAATACCTACGGGGGGAAATCGTGAAAGAAGGAAAAGCTGTGGAAACGACCGTCGGATTGAGGGCGGAGGCCCTGGAAGGCGAATACGGCTACGATGTCCAATTCATCCTGAAGGGGAAAAACCTGGATGTGGAAGAAATCCGCCAGGCTATATCCGCTATGGGCGATTCGGTTCTGGTAGTAGGGGATTCCACAATGGTCAAAGTGCACCTTCACACCTCCGAACCCGGAACCCCTCTCAATTATGCGGTGAAGTGGGGCTCCCTCAGCAACATCATCGTGGAAAATATGCAAGAGCAATATCAGGAGTTTGTCTTAAGGAAAGAAAAAGAAGAAGCCCTGCCAATATCCACTCCCATTAAGAGGCAGATAGCCATCGTGGCTGTGGTTCCCGGGCAGGGTTTGGCCGATGTGTTCGAGAGCCTCTCCACGGATGTGGTGGTCTCCGGGGGCCAGACGATGAACCCCAGCATCGAAGAATTGCTCCAGGCTATAGAGTCCCTGGAAGCCGAGGAAATCCTCGTCCTACCTAACAACCCTAACGTTATCCTCACCGCCGAGGAAGCGGCAAAGCTCTCTACCAAGAAGGTACAGGTGATTCCCGCCAAGACCATCCCCCAGGGTGTGAGTGCGCTTTTAGCCTTTAACCCTCAAACATCCTTCGAAGATAATGCCGAAGCTATGGTTGAGGCCCTGGAATATGTGCGCACCGGAGAAGTAACCGTTGCCGTCCGTTCCACCAAGGTTAACGGGATCGAAGTCCGGGAGGGCCAGGTCATCGGCCTGGTGGATGGCCATCTAGAGGAAGTGGGAGACACGCCCGAGGAAGTGGCCTTGAAACTGGTGGAGCAGATGGGAGCCGATGAGGGGGAGATTGCCACCATTTACTATGGAGCCGATGTGGAGGAAGAAGAGGCTAAATCCCTGGCGGAGGAAATAAAGAAGCGCTACCCCAACTTGAAGGTAGAGGTGGTCTGGGGAGGACAACCTTATTACCAGTACATCTTATCCCTCGAATGAGGAAGGCCCTTTTCGCAGCGTAGCCTCGCTCGAATTCGGCCCTCAAGGCAGGAGATGATTTTCGCTTAAACGCATTCCTACCGTGGGGGGAGCCAGATGGTTAAAATAATAACCGATAGCGGAGCCTTATTTGAAGATGAAGCCGAAGTTAGAAAGCTAGGGGTTACCATCGTCCCGCTCCGTATAAGCATCAACGGCAAGGTATACCGGGAGAAAGTGGACATAAACACCGAGGACCTCCTTGAGAGGATGGCCCAGAGCAAGGACATCCCCACATCCTTGCCTCCCACCCGTGAATTTATGGAAAAGGTTTACCATCGGGCCATCAGGGAAAGCGAGGAAATAATAGGCATCTACACCTCTAGCTGGCTTAACCCGGTGACATCCGTAGCTCGGGAGGCCAGCATCCCCTTCCTGGGCCGTGCTCGCATCACCATTATAGATTCCGAAGCCACTTCCCTGGGGCTGGGCATAATGGTGAGGGAAGCAGCCAGGGCTGCAGCGAGAGGCGAAACCCTCGAAAACATCGTGCGCCTGGTCAGGGGGATGATTCCATACGTGTACGTGGTCTCCTTCGTGGAGAACCTGAAATACCTCCATCGGAACCGCATAATAAGCGCCTCTCAGGCTATCCTGGGCACTATGCTGGGGATAAAGGTCTTCCTTACCTTGGAGAATGGCAGGTTTATACCTCTGGAGAAGGTTCAAACCGAAGAGCAGATGGCGGAGAAGCTGTTTGAATTTGCGGCTGAATTCGTCAACATAGAGAAGCTGGCTGTGCTCCAGTGCGGCTTCAGAGACGCTGCTAAGATGCTCGTGGAGAAGCTGCGCACCTTGTCTGAAGGCTTGGAAATCCCCATCCTCTCGTATAACCCATCTATGCTCTGTTACCTGGGACCCAAGGCTATAACACTTGTAGTTTACGAAGGGGAGTAGGAGGAAAATGGCTGAAAAACCGCTTGAAACTCTGAAGAGGATACTCCAGCAGGAAGCCAGGTTGGGGTATAAGGATAGAGCAGTCTTGGGAGGCCTTAAGAAGCTGGCTGTAAACTGGGGAAACAACGCCCTCAAAGCGGCTCGCACCGAGCAAGAGAGGGTGAGGATTCAAGAAGTCATTGCCCTGCTCAGATGCTATTCTGACCTCCAGAGCACAAAGGAGCGCAAAAGCGCTATCGAGAAGCTGATCTCACTCATAGAAGCCCCTTTGCCTCCTGTACCCAAAACACCTGTTACACGTCCTCAGCCTGCCCCGGCGCCCGCTCAGAAGCACCCTACCCCACCTCCTGTCAAGAAGCCGGCAAAAACCCCCTCTCGGGGGTGGGGGCTGGATTCGCCCATCATCACCTTAAGCGGCGTGGGGCGCAAGAATGCCGAACGGTTAAAGAAGCTGGGGGTCTTCACCATCAGGGACCTGCTTTACCTCTTCCCCCGCCGATACGTGGATTACAGCACCCTCAAGACGATAAACCAACTCCAGTACGGGGAAGAGGTCACCGTGATAGGCAATGTGTGGGATGTAAATGTCCGGGAGGCCAAAAGCGGGATAACCTTGGTCACCTGTGTGCTGGCCGATGGCACCGGAGCCATCGAAATCACCTGGTTTAACCAGCCGCATCTGGCCAATAAGCTCAAGCCCGGACACCAGATAGTGGTCAGCGGCAAGGTAAGCGAATTTATGGGGCGCCTCACCTTCTCCTCCCCCGAGTGGGAGCCCCTCGATAAGGAATTGACCAGCACTGCCCGCATCGTGCCCGTCTACCCTCTGACCAAGGGTTTGCATCCCCGCTGGCTTCGGAAGATTATGCTCAACACCATAAAATACTGGACCAAGCGCATCCAAGACCCCCTGCCGGAGCAGATAAGGGAGGCAAGGGGGCTTATGGACCTGGGCACAGCCCTCTCCCAAATCCACTTCCCCGATAGCCAGGAATTGCTCCAGAAAGCCCGCCACCGCCTTGCCTTCGATGAATTGCTGCTGATACAACTGGGGGTGATGCGCCAGAAATTTGCCTGGCAAGCCCAACCTGGTCGGGCTATAGAGGTGGATAAGGAGTTTGTCAGGCAAATCATAGCGGCCCTGCCGTTTGAATTGACGAATGCCCAGCGGAGGGCCCTGAACGAAATCCTGACTGACATCTCCCGCAAGCACCCTATGAGCAGGCTCCTCCAGGGAGATGTGGGCTCTGGCAAAACGGTTGTAGCCCTCATAGCTATGCTGGTCGTGGTGGCCGAGGGCTATCAAGCGGCGATGATGGCCCCGACCGAAATCCTTGCTGAGCAGCACTTCCACACCGTTACCGAGTTGCTGGGGCGGATGGAGCTGACACATCCCCGCACTGGGGAGCCCTTCTCGCCGAGGGTGCGCCTCTTAATTGGGAGTATGAAGCCCTCGGAGAAGAAGAAGGTGCAGGAGGAATTAGCTGCGGGGGAGGTTGACATCATCATTGGCACCCACACCCTTATCCAAGAAGCAGTGGAATTTGCCAACCTGGGCTTGGCTATAATAGACGAACAACACCGCTTCGGCGTCAGACAGCGGGCGGCCCTGCGTCAGAAAGGGTTCTACCCCCATGTGCTGGTGATGAGCGCCACCCCCATACCTCGCACCTTGGCCCTCACCATATACGGGGACCTGGACATCTCCCTCATAGATGAAATGCCGCCCGGGAGGCAGAGGGTTAAAACCTACGTGATAACCCCGTTGGAGAGGGAACGGGCTTATCGGTTCATCCGCAGCCAGGTGGAGAAAGGCCGCCAGGCCTTCATCATCTACCCGCTCATAGAGGAATCCGAGAGCATAGATGCCAAAGCCGCCGTAGACGAGTACGAGCGCCTCCAGAAAGAAGTCTTCCCCGATTTAAAGCTGGGGCTTCTGCACGGGCGGATGAAGGGGGAGGAGAAGGAAGCGGTGATGGAAGCCTTCAGGCGGGGGGAGTTGAACATCCTGGTATCAACAGCCGTGGTAGAAGTAGGCGTTGATGTGCCCAATGCGACGGTGATGATGATAGAAGGGGCTCATCGCTTTGGCCTGGCCCAGCTGCATCAATTCCGGGGCCGTGTTGGCCGGGGAACCCATCAAGCATATTGCATCCTGGTGGCCGATTCGGATTCACCCGAAGCCTATGAGCGCCTCAAAATTGTGGAAAGCGTCCACGACGGCTTTGAACTGGCCGAAAAGGATTTGCAGATGCGAGGTCCGGGGGAATTCCTGGGCACCCGCCAGAGCGGCCTGCCCGATTTGAAGCTGGCCCGCCTCACCGACATCAGGATGCTGGAGGAAGCACGAGCAGTGGCGATGGAAATCTTCCGAGAAGACCCGGAGCTGAAGAAGCCCGAACACAAACTCCTCAAAGAAGCTGTCGAGAGATTGTGGCGTGCTGAGACTGTGGACATCAGCTAGGGGCAGAGTTGCCGAGGAGAAAGGCAAGCGCCAAGGAGGGTGAGATGACCACAGCTATATATCCGGGCACCTTTGACCCCATCCATAATGGGCACATTGATATAGCCACCAGAGCTGCTAAGCTGTTTGACCATTTGATTGTGGCCGTGTACGAGAGGCCCGGCAAAAGCATCCTCTTCTCCGTGGAAGAGAGGCTTGAGATGGCCCGAAAGGCTTTTGAGCACTACTCTAACATAAGCGTGGAGAGTTATGCCACGCTCACGGTGGACTTTGCCCGCTCCAAAAAGGCCAGCGTAATCGTGAGAGGGCTTAGGGTCATATCCGATTTTGAACTGGAATTTCAGATGGCGTTGATTAATAAGAAGCTAGCCCCAGACATAGAATTCCTCTGCCTGATGACCAGCCAGGAGTATGCCTTCCTCAGTTCCAGCATCGTCAAAGAAGTTGCTGCTTTGGGGGGATGTGTGGATTCAATGGTGCCGCCTCACGTCAGAGAAGCTTTACAACGCAAATTTAAAGAACTGGGTCGGGATAAAATCACCATAATTTCATTAAGAGATTAAGGGGAAAGCAATGGATATAATGTTTCTCATAGACCGGCTGGAGGAATTCGTCCAAAAAGGCGTTCGTATCCCCTTTACCTCCCTGATCATCCTCAATGAAGACGACCTCCTGGGCATCATAGACCAATTGCGTCTTTCCATACCTGAGGAAGTGGATGAAGCCAGGAGGATTACCCAGGAAAGGGAGAACCTGATAGCTCAAGCCCGGGAAGAAGCCGAAAGGATAGTGGGCCAGGCGCAGGAGAGAGCGGCCTCCCTCGCCAGCGAACATGAGATTGTGAAAAGGGCGGAAGCCAGGGCCAGGACGATAGAAGAGAGAGCCCGCAAGAAGGCCGAAGAATTGAAAAAGGGAGCCGATGAATATGTCTTAGAAGTCCTGGGATCCCTGGAGGGCCAGCTTGAAGAATTTTTACGGGTGGTTCGCAACGGCATTGAGAAGGTCCGCCGTGAGAAAGGGGACATCGCTTCTTTTGTGGAAGCGGAAGAGGAATAAACCCCCTTTGCGCAATAAGCTCACAAGTGGTAAAATTATTGCCGGATAGGGGGTGCAATTAAAGCTGGGTTTTTTGTGGGCAGTGGCTTTGCGGTAGCACTGCATTTAACCGTAGTTGGCGATGTTGTCCCCTGGCATAAATGCCAACGGGGGAGGGCCGGGAGCTCAAAGCTCCCGGCTGAGCAGAGAAAGGGCGCTGGAAGCGCCCTAGCTAGCCCGCCTTTGGCGGGCTTTCACTGCTCAGGCCGGGGCTTTTAGCCCCGGCTTATG
>DRAO01000134.1 GCA_011041825.1 Chloroflexota bacterium | reverse complement strand
TGCCCACGCCTCCTTTGCCAGAAGTTATGGTAATCACTTTAGCTTCCATCTGCGTTCACCTCTAAGGGAGGAATTTAATTGCGATGGCTGATCAACAAATCTTGTCTGAGCGTAAATTCACGCTGATTTTCCACAAATTCCTTGCCCATAAAACCACAGGATAGCCGTAGCGCAAGATGCCGTAGCGCAAGATGCCATCTTGCGCTACCTGAGCTGCCTGAGAGATTTCTCTCAATGCTCCCAAGGTTCAACCACTATCTGATTCTCCTGCACAAAGGCCGTCTCCGGCCCTTTCCCAGGGGAAGTTTCACCTTCGGGAGGGCGAGCTAAATAGTTCCCTATGCGCAGCAGGGTTGGCTCCAAGGATAGGGCGTAAATCCGCCGGGAAGAATCGTCGGGAGCTCCGGCATAGGCCATACCCTTCAGATGCCCCCATACAATTATATCTCCTCCGGCAATCACCTCGCCCCCCGGATTCACATCGCCTATGATGAGCACTGTGCCATCGTAATTCACGCTCTGGCCTGAGCGGATGGGCCCCCGTTTCACCAAGGCGTACTCGGGCCTCTTGGCTGTAGGCTTGTTGGCTTCCAAACCAAGGGCCTGAGCCGCCCGACGGACATCAGGGGATTCGCTGATTACCTTTACAGGGTTCATATCGTAGCGTTTGAGCAATCCACAGAGGGCTTCTAATTCCTGAACCCCAAAATAATCGGAGCCAATCTCCAAAACCACCTCGTTTCCCCTGAGGAAATGCCCTGAAGATGCAAGCTGCTTGGCCAAGTCCTTTAATGCACCCTTTGGCTCTCCCCCGTTTATTATTATGGTAATCCCCTGGCGGGTACCTTTTATGCTAATGCCCCCCATACTTTTCTTGTTCACCCTCCACAGCTCGCCCGGACGTGAAACATCCAGGCCAGGAGTACTAAGCCCCGATGGACTCTTATTATCCCTTTTACTCCCAGGCGATGTAGTCGAAGTAATAGCGGATGATGCGGGCCGCCACTGGCACGGCCATTTCAGAGCCCTCGCCGCCTCCCTCCAGGAATACTACCAATGCTATCTTAGGGTCATCGTAAGGGGCGAAAGCTGCGAACCAGGCGTGGGTAGGCAGGTTGCCCTTCGAATCCCTGGGCCCCGGATACTCAGCGGTGCCTGTCTTGCCTGCCACTGGGATATCGGGCCAGTTGGTGCGCCAGGCCGTGCCCCGTGTTACAGCCTCCCGCAAGCCTTGTCTCACCAAAGCCAGGGTCTTTTCGGAAATCGGAATCTTGCGGATGACCTGGGGTTCAAATTCCCTGACCACCCTTCCCTCAGCGTCCACTATTTCATACACCAGCTGTGGTTTGTAAAGGGTGCCGCCGTTGGCGATGACCGCAAGGGCGTTTAGCACCTGAAGGGGTGTGGCCAGCAGGAAGCCCTGGCCTATGGCAATGTTATAGGTATCACCGGTAACCCAGTTTTCAGCATAATTGAGCCGCTTCCAGCGAGCACTTGGGACAAGCCCGGGGCTTTCCCCCGGCAGGTCTATGCCCGTCTTCTCCCCGAAGCCAAAGAGCCGGGCATAGTGAGTTAGCGTTTTCAAGCCTAGCCCTTGGAAGTCGTTGTACCCCCCTGCTATCACGTAGAAGAAAATGTCGCACGAGTGCACTATGGCATCCACAATGTTTATAGGGCCGTGACCTTTGCCCAGCTTATGTATCCAGCAATAGAATGGCTGGGCCATAGAGGGGTCGTCAGGGAAATAACGGTTTGGCACCCATAAGACCCCATCACAACGGATAAGGGTATGCTCATTTACAATTCCCTCCTCAAGGGCGGCAACAGCAGGTACAATCTTGAAGGTGGAGCCAGGGGGGTATTGCCCGGTGATGGCATGGTTCACCAAGGGATGGTGTGGGTCTTCCTGAAGGCGTCGGTATTCCTCGGCACTTATGCCTCTGGCGAAGAGGTTATTGTCGTACGTGGGCAGGCTGACCATAGCCAGGATTTGGCCGTTTCGTGGGTCCATAACGATGGCTACCCCTGATTTAGAGCCGGCCCTTTTCATCCCTTCTTCAAGGGCCGCCTTAACTTCTGCCTGGAGGTCCATATCCAAGGTGAGGTGGAGGTTATAGCCGGGTACGGGCGGCTTGGCTTGGCTGATGGTGCGAACTTCCCTGCCTGCTACATCCACCTCCACCAGCTTGTATCCCTTCTGCCCCTTCAGGTAAGACTCAAATGTGAATTCCAGGCCTGTGAGGCCCACTTTGTCCTCTGAGGGTTCATATCCCTTGGCGGTATAATATTTCACCTTTTCCCTGGGGATAGGGCCTACATAACCTATTATGTGGGAGAAGAGGGTGCTGCTTACGTATTCCCTGACGGGTTCTATTTTAACTTGCACTCCAGGGAGGTTTAAGTGTTCCTCCTGGATAATGAAGGCGGTCTCCCGGGTCACCTGCCTTTTGACCACTACAGGCTTATAGGGGTTCTTCATCCCCTCCTCAACCAGAGCCTTTAGGTCGGGAGCGACCTCAGGGGGGTAAAAGCGCCCAGGACCTTTGCCCGGGGTTGGGAAAAGCAGGTGGGAGACCCGGGCCAGCACTTCTTCCCTCTGTGCCTCGTCTCTGGGGAGGTCAGCAGGGATGATGACCACGCTGTAACTGGGGGTATTGCGGGCCAGAACTCGCCCCCAGCGGTCGTATATGACCCCCCGCAGGGCTTCAGTTTGCACCAGGCGCAAGCGGTTGCGGTCGGCCAGAACCCGGTAGGTCTCGCCTCGCACAATCTGTATCTGCCAGAGGCGGGCCCCAAGTATTAACAGTGATAGGATAATCACCGCTTTAAGGAAATCCAGGCGCCACCGTTCGCCTCTCACCACTCCATCCTCTCACCTAAAGTCCTATGATGTAGCCACCGCAATACCAGATATACCGGCAGTGAAGCCGCTGCATTCAGGAGCATCGAGGGCAATGTGACCTTGAGGATGTTCTCCCACCATATCAGATGGTGTCCGATTGCCTGAAGGATAACCAACTGGGTCAGGTCATAGGGCAGGGTAAGCACCCCGCTGAGCAGAGGAGGGATCAGCAGGTTGCCTGGAGAGAAGTAATCCGAGCCTAGTCCCATCAGGAAGGCTACTACCAGCAGGGAGATGGCAAACCTCCCCATTGGCCCTCCACAGGTGAGGTCCAGGAACATCCCCCCTGCAAAAGCCCACATCATCCCCCTTCTGCTCCCTCGGAGGAGGGTCCAGGACAGGACTGCTAAGAGCATCACATCTGTCCGGGCCGCTCCTAGCTTTAAATCTGAGAGCATGCTATTCTGAAAAATGGCCAGCCCAAATAACAGGAGCAAAGTGAGGTAAACGTTGATGGCTATTCCCCTCCTTCTTCCAGCGAAAAAGGCCGAAAGTTAGTAATGACCAGCACAAATTCTAGCTGGTTGAAATCCACGGTAGGCTGAAGGCGGGCTTCCTGGAAAAGGGCATAATCCTTCTTATCAATCTCAATCACCTGGCCTATCACCAACCCTCTTGGCAAGAGCCCCCCAAGCCCCGATGTCAATACCACATCTCCCACCGAAACGGGGGCATCCAGGGGTATAAAGCGCATCTTCAACACTCCTTCCACCGTACCTTCAACCATCCCTGTCGCCCTGGAGCTTTGCAGGAAAGCGCCGATGGAACTGGAAGGGTCAGTTATGAGCAGCACCCGAGAGGCGTTGTGGTACACATCGCTTATGCGACCCACCAATCCTCTTTCCGTCACTACTGGCATTCCGGGGGCAAGGCCATCTTTGCGGCCCGCATCTATGAGGAAGTAATGGGTAAAACCTGAAGGGTCTCGGGCTATGACCCGGCCTATCACCTGAGCAGCCTTGTAATCGTAACCGGGGTTAGCTTCGACGAAATTAAGCATCCGGCGGAGGGTTCTGTTCTCAGCTTCTAACTCCTTTAGCCGGACATTTTCCACCGTAAGCCGTTCCACCTCGTGGCGGAGTTCTTCGTTTTCCCTCTTTAAATCCTGAAGTTCCCGGATGGTTTCTATTGAATCCCTGGTTAAGGAATAAATGAAAGAAGCCCCCTTCTGGAAGGGGGTGATGATGCGCAGGGCCACATCCTCGACAGGGTTCACGTAACCGGCCTGATGGAGGGCCAGCCCCACCAAGCTTATGGTGAGCAAGATGGCAAACCATTGCCAGTCCCCTCGCTTTCTGCCCACTGGTTTTTAACTCCTTCCCAACTCCGCCAGGACTTTGTGATATACATCCAGGTATTCCAGGATTTTAGCAGCTCCTCGCACCACGCAGGTAATGGGGTCCTCGACCACGTACACGGTGATTTTCAACTCATCGGTAAGGCGCTGGTCCAGCCCTTTGAGGAGGGCTCCACCCCCGGCTAAGGCTATCCCCCGTTCCATCAAATCAGCCACCAATTCGGGGGGGGTCTCATCTACCACTCCTTTGATGGCATCGATGATGGTGGAGATGGAATCGGAGATGGCTTCTCGGATTTCTACGCTGGATACTTCCACTTCATCAGGCAAGCCGGTGATGAGGTTGCGCCCTCGCAGGGTTATGGTTTCCTCCTGAGGCAGGGGGTAAGCGGAGCCTATGGCTATCTTAGCCTGCTCGGCCATCCTCTCGCCTATGAGGAGGTTGTACTTCTGCTTCGCATATTGGATGATGTCCTCATCCATCTCATCCCCGGCCACCCGTATGGAGGCGCTCTGCACTATCCCCCCCAAGGAGAGGACTGCTATCTCGGTGGTGCCTCCACCGATGTCTATTATCATACTTCCCACCGAGTCATTCACGGGCAGTTCCGCTCCTATGGCAGCAGCTATCGGCTCTTCAACCAGGTAGGCTTCCCTGGCTCCTGCGCTCATAACGGCATCGTAGACCGCTTTTTTCTCCACCTCGGTTACACCGCTGGGGATACCCACAATGACCCGGGGTCTCGGGATGCGAAACAGCATCTTTTCGTGTACTTTGTGGATGAAATAATGGAGCATACTTTCGGTGACATCGAAGTCGGAGATAACACCATCCCGCAGGGGCCTTATGGCGACGATATTACCAGGGGTACGGCCTATCATCTCCTTGGCCTCGGAGCCGATGGCCAGGATTTTCCTGCTCTTCTTCTCTATCGCCACCACGGAGGGTTCGTTAATTATTATCCCTTTGCCCTTAACGGCCACAAGGGTGGTGGCAGTGCCAAGGTCAATTGCTATGTCGAAGGAGAATAAGCCCAGGAAAGAGTTAAGGGGATTAAACACCTCTTATCTCCTCACCAGATTTTGTTGCCATTATACCACAAATCTGCATCTATTGCCAGATAACACCATCGGAGGGTGTTGAAAAAGCGCCACGCTGTTCTTGCGTCGTGCAGCTATTTACACAAGAGCGACCCACTAAATTGATACAGACTCACTCTGTGAACAAAGGCTTGACGAAACTTAATAAATGTGCTAAGGTATTCTAGCTGTTGGGCTTGTATCCTCTCATCAAATAGCTCCTCAAATAAGGAGGGGGTATGGAGGCAAAGCTTGTAAAGGATATTATGCATAAAGGCGTGATTTCGTGTAGACCTGAGACCCCTCTTCAGGAAGTGGTTCGTGTGATCGCTGACACAGATGTGCACGCTGTGGTTGTGACTGACCCAAGCGGAATTGCCAAAGGAATTATCTCACATATGGATATTCTGCCATATTACGGCAAGGACATCTCCTCCCTTAAGGCTAAGGATGTTATGACACCCGAGGTCATATCCGTTACCCCTGATACTCCTGTGGAAGAGGCTGCCCGGTTGATGCTGGAACGGGATATACACCGGGTGGTGGTGGCCAATAATACTGAACGGGGCAAAGAGCCTATAGGGGTCCTTTCCACCACTGATATAATCCGGGATATGCGGGGCCCTAGGTGGGTCTGGTATATGGCCTGAGAGATATTTTCTTCCGGGAACCGGGCAAGGAAAAAGGGTAGTATTTTCTTGCACGGCGGCGAAGCCGCCGTGCAAGAAAATACCTTCAAAAGGCCTTTTTAACCTGCCCCGGGCAAAGGACGCTCATCAAATAAAATGGGAATGGCAATTTTTTTCAACACCCTTGTTTCACGTTAATTTGACCAGCCAAAGCTCTCATGTTATAATTTAAAAAACCGCCGAGGTAGCTCAGTTGGTAGAGCATGCGGCTGAAAACCGCAGGGTCCCCAGTTCGATTCTGGGCCTCGGCATTGCATTCGGGGGTCGTCTAATAGGCAGGACAAGGGACTTTGGATCCCTCGGTCCAGGTTCGAATCCTGGCCCCCGAATTAGCAATTGGTGAGCTGACGGCTTCCTCAAGCCGCCAGCTTTCCTTATTGTTTTGGGGTAGAACCGATGGAACAATGCCCCTTAAGCGAGAGGGAAAAGGAAATCCTGCGGCTTGTGGCCACCGGGGCCACCAACCGGCAGATAGCCCGAGAGCTGTACATCAGCGTTAACACCGTTAAGGTCCACCTGCGCAACATCTTCGAGAAGCTAGACGTCCAATCCCGTACAGAAGCTGCGATGATAGCCGTACGGGAGGGCTGGATCTCAGTGGAGGCCCTGGAAATCCCGGAGGTAGAAAAACCTCCGGAGGGTTATGTCCCCGTATCCACCTGGAAAAAGGCCCTCCTGGCGTTAGCCCTGGTTGTGGTGACCCTGTTGGTGGCTCTGCCTTGGATGGAGGCGTTGTTCAAAGGTGTTACCCCAGCCTCAGCGTTGAGCGATAACCTGGGGGCTGGTTATAGCTCCAGTTTGCTGAGCAGTTCCGGGCGTTGGAGCGTTAAGTCCTCTATGCCTGCGCCTTGTTCCCGTCTGGCCCTTGCTGCTTTGGATGGCCTCATATATGCCATCGGTGGGGAGACAGGGGGAGCAGTCAGCGGAGAGGTAAGCGTTTATAACCCGGAGGAGAACAGGTGGACGCATAGGACCCCTAAGCCTCTCCCGGTAAGCAATGTCGGGGCTGTAGCTTTGGAGGGCAAAATCTATGTCCCTGGAGGTTACACCCGGGATGGGCAGGTAACCAGGGTCTTGGAGATATATGACCCCAAGACAGACTCCTGGAGCCAGGGGGCTCCACTCCCCACCCCCCTGTGCGGGTATGCCATCACCGCCTATCGAGGCTTTATGTACATCTTTGGCGGCTGGGATGGCTCATCTTATACTAACAAGGCTTACAGGTACGAGCCTGCTGCTGATCGGTGGGAGGAATTGACCCCAATGCCCACCCCCCGAGGGTTTGCAGGGGCTGGCGTGGTAGGTGACCGAATCTACGTAGTTGGGGGATACGATGGCTCCAAGGAATTGGCTGTGGTGGAGGAATACGCCCCTTCCCTTGAAGGCCAAGGGAATCCTTGGAGGGCGTGCTCCCCTATGTTGATGGGACGAGGAGGGCTGGGTGTAGCCGTGGTTGGTCCCTGGCTCTATGCCATAGGGGGTGGTTGGGAAGGTTACCTGGCCTTCAACGAACGCTATGACCCCAAAGCCGATGTGTGGACCCCTTTTGAGACGCCGGTTATGGGGGAGTGGAGGAATCTGGGAGTTGTGCCTTTGGATAACAAAATTTATGCGATAGGAGGATGGAGTGGAGGCCCCCTTGGATTGGTGGAAGAGTACCAGGCTCGATTTATGATAATGCTGCCTGTGGTAAGGTAAGGCTATGTTTGAACTGATATTCTTGGGAACCTCAGCTTCAGCGCCTTCGGTGAGCAGGAACCTTTCGGCAGCAATGGTGCTTTACCGGAACTACAGGTTCCTCATAGACTGTGGGGAGGGAACCCAGCGCCAGTTGCTCAAGAGCGGCTTAGGGTTCCGAAGGCTTAACAAAATCCTGCTTACCCACGGGCACCTCGACCACATCCTTGGCCTCGGAGGGCTTATATCCACCTTCGCCCGCTGGGAGACCATCTCCGAAGTGGAAATATACGGTGGGCGATGGGCCTTGCAGAGGGTTCAGTTGCTTATGAAGGTGGTATTTATGGATGAAGTCCCCCCTATCTCGATAATTTACAGGGAGCTGGAGCCAGGGGTGATTATGGAAGATGAGCACTTTGTCCTGAAGGCTTTCCCCGTAATCCATCGGGGGCCAGATTGCCTGGGGTTTAGCTTCGAGGAAAAGCCCCGCCGTCCTTTCCTGGTGGATAAAGCAGAAGCTCTGGGGGTCCCTGCTGGGCCTGAACGCCGCCGTTTGGTCCAGGGCGAATCAATCACCCTCCCTGATGGGCGTGTAATCCATCCCGATGATGTCTTGGGCCCTCCGGTGCCAGGGGCAAAGCTGGTGTTTGTGGGAGATGCAGCGGCGGTGCATAATTTGGTAGATGTTTGTTACAAGGCCGATGCATTGGTGATTGAGGCCACTTACCTGGAGCCAGAGAAGGACTTGGCAAAGCAGCATGGGCACCTCACCGCAGCCCAGGCAGCCCGCTTAGCATTGGAAGCGGAAGTCCGGCACCTCTACCTCACCCACATCTCCCGGCGCTATTCGGCAAAGGAAGTGCTAGCTGAAGCTAAGGCCATCTTCCCCAACACCACTGTAGCTAACGACTTCGACCGCATAAATGTGAAGAAAGCGACGGCTTTTGTATAGATTTTTGCAAAAGACTATAAACAAGAAGTGGGAGAGGAGATTGTGGCTCTTGTCTACTTGGGGCTGGGCTCCAACTTGGGTGAGAGGGAGGCAAACCTCAGGGAAGCCCTGAGCAGGTTGCGGGGGAAGGTGGAATTAAAGCGGGTTTCATCCATCTACGAGACCGAGCCAGTGGGGTATAAAGAGCAACCCTGGTTTCTAAACCTGGTTTGCTCCGGCCTTACAGAACTTTCTCCCCGCTCCCTCCTGCAATTTATCAAGAAGATTGAGCAAGAGATGGGCCGTGTCCCAAGCGTGAGATGGGGGCCCAGAATCATTGACATTGACATCTTGTTCTACGGGGATTTGATCTATTCCGATGACGAACTCACCATCCCTCATCCTCGCATCCAGGAACGGCGCTTCGTGCTGGTGCCCTTGGCCGAAATCGCCCCCGATTTGGTGCACCCCGTGTTAGGGATTAAGGTGAGGGAGCTGCTGGCTGAGGTTGAGGACAAAGCCAGAGTCCTGAAATGGCGGGAAATGGAGGAAGCAGATGTACGAAGTAACCGTGTTGAGGCATTTCGATGCCGCCCATAGCCTCAGGAATTATCACGGGAAGTGCGAGAAGCTTCACGGCCATCGCTATCAGGTGGCTGTTTCGGTGAAATCCGGAACTCTGGACGAAACGGGATTGGCTTTTGATTTCACCAAGCTCAAAAAGGTGCTGGACGAGAAAATCATCTCCCGACTCGACCACGATAACCTCAATGAAATCCCTCCTTTCGACCGCATTAACCCCAGTGCTGAGAACATAGCTAGATTCATCTATGAGGAATTAAAGAAATACTTGCCGGGAATAGAGATAAGCCGGGTCAGGGTTTGGGAATCACCGGATGCCTGGGTCACTTTCTATCCCGAGGAGGCATAAGCTATGAAAGTAGGCATAATAGGTGCAGGCATAACGGGGCTGACTGCCGCATACGAACTTGCCAAAAAAGGCCACAGGGTTGAGGTGTTTGAGGCCTCCGAAAGGGTGGGGGGACTGGCCTCGGGCTTCAAGGATGAAAGGTGGGAGTGGCACTTGGAGCGGTTCTACCACCATTGGTTTGCCTCCGACCAAGCCGTGTTGGATTTGATAAAAGAGTTAGGGCTAAGCGAGAAGGTCTTCTTCCCCCGCCCCATTACTTCCATCTGGTACCAGGGGGGAATCTACCCCTTCGACAACCCTCTAGCTGTGCTGCGCTTTCCGCACCTCTCTCTGGCAGGCAAAATCCGCTTCGGCTTGGTGGGACTTTACCTGCGCTTAAGCTCCCGCTGGGAGCCTTTGGAGAAGTACACTGCCCACGAG
>DRAO01000496.1 GCA_011041825.1 Chloroflexota bacterium | reverse complement strand
CTGAGCCCTTTGATAGGACAGGGGTTGCTGTTCCTGGAGCCTCTTGTGGGATACAGGAGCTTAAGGCAATATGCGGAGCTTCTGGAGGATGAAGAGGGGCTGGAAAGCTTCGTAAGTTCCATCACAAGGGAGAAGTGATATGGACCTGGCAATGGATTTATCACAGAAAGTGGGCTTGGCCCTCGCCCTCGTATTCCTGCTGCTGTTGTACGCCTCCCGCCTTGAGGTTAAAGCGAGGGGAAGCCCGCCCCTCCGGCCTCTGCGGGCGTTGGAATCTCTCCGGCGGGCTTTGAACCGGGCCATCGAAAGCGGCAAGCCGGTGCACGTCTCGATAGGCACCGGGAGCATTGGGGAAAGGGATACGGCTGAGAGCATGGCCGGGTTAGCGGTGCTGGGGTATGTGGAGGAGCAGGGGAGCTATTACAGGACGCCTGTCCTTTCCACCTTTGCAACGCCTTCAACCCTCGTAGCTGCCTACGATGCCCGCAGGAAAGCTACCGAAGCCGGAGGAACCCCGCCCCCGGGACGGATTTACTTCCTGGCTCCTCAGAAAATCGCCTATGCTGCGGGGGCTTCGGAGGTCATAAAGGATGAGGAAGCCCAGGTAAATGTTATGATAGGTTCCTTCGGCTACGAATATCTCCTCCTGGGGGAGATGACCGAGCACCGTGGGATCGAGCACATCGGGGGCACCACTGACCCCCGGGTACTCCCGTTCGTATACGCTTCCTCGGAAAACTATCTCTTGGGTGAGGAAATCTTTGCTGCCAATGCTTACCTTTCATCTAACCCGGGAGCACTCGCCAGCCTGTTAGCTCAGGATAGGATGAGGACCCTCCTGGCTGTGCTGATAGTGGTAGGTATGATCCTCAAGTCCCTGGGGGTTATAGGGGGATAAAAAGGCAATGGAGGGATTTAACTTTGCCAAGTTCACCACCGCACAAAAACAGGCTTGTAAAGGGAGGAGCTATTGAAGAAGGTAATTCCTACCTTGGTGGCTTTTATTACCGGCATCATAGTGTTGGCTGATTTTCTGATATACAATCCTCTGCTTGACCAGGTAAGTAATTCTCTCCTGAACTGGGCTTTGTTAGTGGCAGCCTTCGCCTTTATCGTCGGTCTCCTCAATGTTCTAATCGTGCATTTCACCCGGATAATAAAGCGAGAACGTGGCTGGCCTTACAGCATAGTACTGGTGCTGGCAATGTGGTTGGTCATCATCTTTGGGGTGCTTGACCCCCGTGGCCCTCAAGGGCCTATAGTGAGCTGGGTATTCCGCTACGTGCAGTATCCCCTTCAAGCTACCCTCTTTGCGATGTTGGCCTTCTTTGCCCTCTCGGCGGGTTATCGGGCCTTTCGACGCCAGACGGTGGACGCCACCATTATGCTGGTAGCTGCTTCCCTGGTTTTCCTGGGACAGGCGATGCTCATTAGCGAGTGGGGCAAGTGGTTTGCAGCCATAAAAGACTGGATTCTCTCCGTCCCAACTGTAGCCGGTATGAGGGGGATATTGCTGGGGGTATCCCTTGGAGTTATAGCCACAGGACTTAGGTTGCTTTTGGGAATGGATAAGCCATACGCTGATTAGGGGAAAGGAGAAATGATTTACTGTCCGATTTGCGGTACGGCTAACAGGGATGGGAGCAAATTCTGCAACGAATGCGGGGCCAGGTTGGTCCCCCAGGAGGGAGTCCACGAAAAGGGCCATACCAAATGCCCTATGTGTGGGGCGCTCAATCCCGAAAGCAACGAGGTTTGTAGCCAATGTGGAGCACGCCTTAAACCTCTGGTGTCCATCCCCCCTGAGGAATTGCCTCTTGAGGGACCCGCTCCCTTTATCAAGGAAGCGGGGGAAGTTAAACCTGAGGAGGAGGACTTCCTCGCCCGGTTAAGGGAAACCGTGGGGGAAGAGGGGCCTCCAGAAGCCGAGGAGGTTTTCTCCCCCGCCACTCCTGAGGAAGCCAGACAGGTGCCTGTTTTCCCCGAAGAAATCATCAAGGAAATACCTGAGGAAGAAATCCCCGACATACTGGCAAGCTTGAGGGCGAAGGTCAGGGAAGAGGAAGCCCTCTTTGCCGAGGAAGAAGAGGAAGCGCCTCCGGAGGAAATGCCCCGGGTGGAAATTCCCTCCTGGGTTACGGGAGAGGAACGACCTCCGGAGGAGAAGGCCGAGGCAGCTCCTGAGGAAGCTCCGGAGGAGGAAAAGCCGGAGGTCAAAGCTCCTCCAGAGAAGCCTCCTGAGGTGGAGGTCTTCCGCTGGCCTGAGGAGGAAGAAAAGCCTGCCTTTGCTGAGGAGGAAATCTTCAAGGAGCTCCCCGCCTGGGAGGAAATAAAGCCAGAGGCAGAAATGCCTCCGGAGGAGGAACTCCCCGAGTGGCTGAAGGAAGCCGAGGAAGTTAAACCCCCGGAGGAAGCCCCGCCTCCGGCGGAGTGGTTAAAAGAGGTGGAATTGCCCTGGCTGGAGGAAGAGAAAGGGGTTGAAGCTCCGGTGATGGCCGAGATACCGCCCTGGTTGGAAGCCCTCCGGCCTCTGGAGGAAGTCCCCCCCGCAGCGCCTCCCAGGAGGCCGATTGAAGAGGCTGAGAAGGAGGAGGAGGGCATACTTGCGGGCTTAAAGGGGGTGCTTAAAGCTCAAGGAGCTGTAGCCATCCCTGAAAGGCCAGCTTTTTCTGAAGTGGCAGAAGTTCCGATAAAGAAGGACCTCCTTCAAAGCTTCTTAAAATTGGCTTACACCAGGTCATCGCCTCCTTCCATAAAGGTTCCCTCACGGCGCAGGGGCAGGCGGAGGTACTGGCTCCTCTATTTGGTTCTCTTCCTAGCCGCCCTGGTGCCTCTGGTGGTAAAATGGCCTCCTATGCCTGTGGGTTCACCGCCGTCTCCTCCGGAAGTGCGGGACTTCTTCGAGGTCGTGGAAGGGCTGCCTTCTCACTCCCCGGTGTTGGTGGCTTTCGATTACGAGCCTTATATGGCCGGGGAGATGGAAGCGGTGGCAAGGCCGGTGCTAACCCATCTCAAAAACCGGGGGTGCAAGGTTGCAGTAATCAGTTTGGTGCCAACAGGCCCCGCCCTCGCCCAGGGAATATGGGATGAAATCGCAGGCAGCTATTCCTATGGGGAGGACTTCGTAAATCTGGGCTACGTACCAGGCCGGGAAGCAGGCCTCAGAGCCTTGGCATCAGGGCTTGGCGAGGCAGTGAAATACGAGTATGTAGAGGGCAAACCGTTGGATTCCTTCCCACTTATGCAGGGCATCAACAAAGCTTCAGATTGGCGACTGGTGGTAATCCTGGCGGGGGAGCCTTCCACCATCCTGTGGTGGATTGAACAGGTGGGTTCCCTGCCTGGGGTGCGCCTGGCTGCTGCCGTAAGCGCAGGCTTGAAGCCTTACGTGATGCCCTATTATCAATCCGGACAACTGGAAGGAGTGATAGCCGGGGTACCCGAAGCTGCTCACTACGAGGACCTTTTGGGGAGTCCTTCTTATGTGACATCCTTTGCCCCTGCTCAGGCTTTGGCAGTGCTGATAGCCCTTCTGGTAATCCTGGCGGGTAACCTCTTCGGAGGCGGAGGATAATCTATGGGAACTTCGGGATTGAACCCAGATGTGATAGGGGGCTGGGTAGCCTTTGCCCTTACCCTGCTGGTCTTTAGCTATTTGATAAGGGACAACCCCTTGTACAGGCTTGCCGTTCACCTCTTGGTTGGGGTGGCAGCCGGCTACGCCTTTGTGGTGGCGTACAATACCATCATTATGCGCAGGCTTGTGGGGCCCCTCTTGGAGGACCCAAGCCAAAATGCGGCCTTGCTAATCCCTCTGCTCCTGGGTTTGCTCCTTCTCTCCAAATTGTTGCCCAGGCTCGGTTGGTTTGGCAATATCTCTATGGCCTTCCTGTTCGGCGTAGGAGCTGCCCTCGCCATAGGAGGGGGGCTTCTTGGCACCCTGTGGCCTCAATTAAAGGCCTCTACCTTGTCGGTCAATCCCGCCCGAGTGGGATTCCTGACCAGCATCAACAATTTCATCATCGTCATCGGGACTGTGGGCAGCCTGCTTTACTTTTATTTCACCGGAACCAAAGCCCGTTCGGGCATTGCAGGACTTGGAGCTCGCTTCCTCAAAGGGTGGGCTACCTTGGGTAGGTGGATGATAATGGTGGCCCTGGGGGCATTTTTCGCCACAGGTATGATAGCCTTCATCTCCCTGCTGATAGCACGACTAAGGTTTATGCTGGAGGTCTTAGGGTGGTAGAGAATCTCATTATGGGTTCCATCCTCTCAATAGATTGGGGAAGCGTGGAATCAAAGGCTTTCCTCCTGGATAAAGCCGATGGAAGCTACCGTCTCCTGGCCAAAGGACGTGCCCCCACCTGGGGGTTGACTTCCGAGGAGAACCCCCTTGTTGGCTTTAGAGAGGCTATTACCCGCCTGGAGCAGGCCGTAGGCCGGAAGATTCTGGGCGAGCAAGGTTATCCGTTGCTCCCGGAGAGGGAGATGGAAGGGGTGGATGCGTTGACCATTTCCGTGAGCTTAGCACCACCCCTGCGGGTTATGCTCGTGGGGCTCTCGGAGGAATTAAGCCTTTCCGTAGCCAGGGAAGCTCTGCACTCCTATTATGCCCAGGAGGTAGGGAGCTTCTCCTTCCTGGGGGTACCCGATAAATCCCGGCGGCTGGAACACCTTATCAAGACTTTCCTCAGTTGCAAGCCTGATGTGGTACTTATGGTAGGGGGTACGGAGGGCGGGGCTATGGAGCCCTTAATCGAGATGGCCAATATGCTTGCCCTTGCCTACTCCCTGTGGACGGATACCGAAAGGCCGCCAGTGGTTTTTGCCGGGAACAGTGCGGCCCGGAGCCAGGTGGCTGAAATCCTGGGCAGCCGAACCGAAGTGAGGGTCACCGACAACGTGCTGCCGTCCCCCGAAGAAGAGAACTGGGGCAGTGTATTTGCGGAGTTGGAAAACCTCTATCAGCAGCTAAAAATGTCGAAGATATACGGCCTGGGCCCCCTTCGCTCTCTGCTCTCGGTGCCTATGATACCATCGGCCAGCTCCTTTGCCATAATTACCCGTTATCTGGCTCATATGTACGGACTGGAAAAGGGGGTAGTGGGGGTTGACCTGGGCGGATCCAACACCACTGTGGTGGCAGCCACCAAGGAACACTTTTCCATAACCGTCCGGGATGAGTTGGGGTTTAACAAGGCCCTTTACTTCGTGGAAGAGGACCACCTTGAGAATATAATGCGATGGCTCCCCTTTGAAGTCGAATCCGGGAAGGTGGCGGAAATAATAATGGAAAGGCATCTGAGGCCTGGCACCGTCCCGGTCAGCAAAGAGGAGCTCCTGATAGAAGAA
Source organism: Chloroflexota bacterium (assembly GCA_011041825.1). Taxonomy (GTDB): domain Bacteria; phylum Chloroflexota; class Anaerolineae; order SpSt-600; family SpSt-600; genus HyVt-206. The sequence goes on along the minus strand of DRAO01000496.1, from coordinate 4,649 downwards.
GCCATAGCCCGGGAGATATTAAGGGAAGCCCTCTTGTTGGCCCGCAAGCAATGGAGGGCTTTTCTCCCATCCCCTCACCATGGGGTTATGCCTCCGGTGGATTTGATAACGGCTACCGGAGGCATCCTTGGCTCCATCCCTCAGGAGGGTGAAATAGCCCTTATCCTGCTGGATGCCCTCCAGCCAGCAGGGGTGGTGAACCTGGCGGTGGATAAACTGGGGTTAAGCGTGGCCTTGGGAACCCTTGCCCCGTTGAATACGGCTGCCGCCATTCAGGTCCTGGAGATGGATACCTTTACGAGGCTGGGGGTGGTGGTGGCTCCCATAGGGGTTGCTCCGGAAGGTGAGCTTGCCCTGCGGATGAAGGTCTCCTTCGATGATGGCAGGAGCTTGGAGGTGGACGTGAAAGCCGGAGCCCTCGAAGTCATCCCCCTGCCCCCAAAGCGCAAGGCTGTCCTGGAGATAAAGCCTTCGGGATACTTCGACCTGGGGATAGGAGCCAAGGGAAAGGGCGCTAAGGTAGAAGTGCAAGGTGGTTCCCTGGGCATTATCATTGACGCCAGGGGAAGGCCCCTGCGCCTGCCTCCTTCGCCAAGGGATAGGATGGAGAAAATCCAAAAGTGGCTTTGGGAGATAGGATGATGGCATTCCCAGGAGTAATCCGCATAAGCCCTTACACCCTGTTGCGCAAGGAGAGAAGGCTTCCAGTTATGGGAGATGTCCTGGTTCAACCGGGGACTTCTGTGGAAGCCTCTCAGGTCATAGCCAAAGGTTTCCTGTCCGATTGGGTCTGCCTGGACGTGATTGGGGAACTAAATGTCAGCGAAGACCAGCTGGAGCTTTTCCTCATCAAGAAGCCGGGGGAGGAGATAGAAAAGGGGGAGGAATTAGCCGTCAAGAAAGGGGTGCTTCCGTTTACCTCCTACAGCTACATCTCCCCTGTCTCAGGCAGGATAGTTGCTACAGGGATGGGTCAGGTAATCATCGAGACGGTCTCCAAGGAAGTGGAATTAAAAGCCGGGCTAAAGGGCACGGTCAAGGAGATAATCCCTTATTATGGTGCTGTGGTGGAGGGGAAGGGAGCAGTGGTGGAGACAGTGTGGGCTAATGGTAGAGAAGGTCAGGGGATACTGCGGATATTGGAGGAAGGGAAAACTAGCCACCTCCGTGCGGATGACCTGGACCCTGGCAATCGTGGGTTCATCTTGGTCTGCGGAGGTGTGGAGGATGAAAAGGCCCTTGAGAAAGCAGCCGATATAAGGGTGGCAGGGATTGTGGTTGGGAGCCTTAAATTGGGCTTGCGGAAAAAAGCCCTTTCGATGCCTTATCCAATCCAGGTAACCGAAGGATTTGGGGATATTCCGATGTCCTCCATAGCCTTCGAACTCTTCCGGGGCTATGAGGGGCAGGAAGCATCCCTGCTCCTTGGGGATTCCATTGCCCGCCGCCCTTGTGTCTTTATCCCGGTGGCGGGGGAAATCATAACTGCTGAAGCATCCCCAGGCGTCCTCAAGGTAGGCAGCAAAGTGCGGGGCAGCCGTGACCCCTATCGGGGGAAATGCGGCGTGGTTCAGGAATTGCCCCGTTACGAGGTACACCTCGAAAGCGGCTATACCGTCTCGGTGGCTCGGGTACGCCTTGAGGATGGTGAAGAGGTGGAAATCCCGCTATCCAACCTGGAACTCATAGATGAAACATAATTTTAACAGATGCCAAGGAGGAACGTGATGGCAGCAAAATTTCCCAAGATTTCCCTTGGTGAAGGCGCTGATAGGACCTTTAACCTCATTGCTCTGGGACTTGTGGCTCTCCTTGTAATTGGACTATGCGGGCTGGGCGGCTGGGTCCTGTTCACCCGGCTTAAGGGTCCGGTTACTCCTCAAGCTACAGTCGTCGCCGAGGTAACGCCACTGGCTACTTGGACCTTCACGCCAACCTTCACTCCCGTCCTGGTAACGCCTTCTCCCACACCTACTAACACCCCGGTAGTACCTCCCACCACCCCGCCTCCTGCTGAAGGAGAGGAAACACCAACTCCAACACCTTCCCCAACTCCTACCGAGGCAGCCCCAACCACCCCCCAGACGGGATTTGGCGTCCCGGTGCTGCTAATAGGGGTAGGCCTGGCCCTCTTCATCTTGGTAATCAGGAAACTCCGCACCGTCTGAAGGTAACTTCATCCCGCTGAACCGCATAGGATTATGGAAGAACTCATCCGCAAAAACCTGGAAGAAGGCAAACTCCCCTGCGAGAAAGCTTTCGCCATAGCCAGGGAGCTCCGGGTTAAGCCCCTGCAAGTAGGGCGGAAAGCTAACGAGATGGGGGTGAAAATCACCCGTTGCCAGCTAGGGTTGTTTGGATATGGCTCCAAGGCTCAAGGGACGCACCGGATTATCCGCCCCCTTCAGGAAGTACCCCCAGCGCTGGAAGAGGAGATAAGGCGCTTGGCTTCGGAAGAAGGCCTTGCCTGCGCTAAAGTCTGGGCTATCTCACGCCGCTTGGGCATCAGCAAGCTCGAAGTCGCCAGCGCTGCTGAGGCCTTGGGAATACGGATAATACAATGTCAGCTAGGGTGCTTTTAAGGCAGATTAACGAAGGGGAAAGCTCGATGAAGGTAGAAGTATGGCTCTACGGCCCTCTGGCCCGTTACGCAGGAGAAACCATTTACGCTCACTTGGAGCTGGATATGCCCGCTGGCTCCACCATCCAGGACCTCTTGGAGAAGCTGGGCATACCGTCAGAAGAACGGGGCATCACCTTCGTGAACGGGCAGCTTACGGCTATGCCTGGGATTTACCCGGATTTGGGGTTGGAGCTGAACGAAGGAGACCGGGTGGGGATTTTCCACCAGAAGAGTATGTGGCCCTTCCAATACCGCTTTGGGGCCCCTATCCACAAGAAGCTACAGGAGGCTATGAAAACCCGTGAAGGCGGGGCTTTGCATCATTCCTATCGCCCATTAAAAAGAGGCGCTATTTCTTCGACGGCGACGAAGCCGCCATCGAAGAAATAACTTTTCCCTATGAAGCCCTGTTCAAGGTGAGCGACAATGGCTTGTGTGGATGCTTTTAACCGTTCGATAAGCTACATACGCATCTCGGTCACCGACCGCTGTAATTTGCGCTGCGTGTATTGTATGCCCGAAGAGGGGGTAAAGCTCAGGAAGCACGAGGAAATCCTCACCTTTGAGGAAATAGAAACGGTGGTGAAGGCAGCGGCATCCCTGGGGATAACCAAGGTACGCCTCACAGGTGGGGAACCCCTGGTGAGGAAGGGCATAGTGGAATTGGTGAGGAAAATAGCCTCAGTGCCGGGGGTTGAGGACTTGGCGATGACCACTAACGGCACCCTGCTAGCCCAATATGCCCAGGCGCTTAAGGAGGCAGGCCTCAAAAGGGTAAACGTGAGTTTGGACAGCCTGCGCCCAGAGCGGTTCAGGCGCATTACCCGACTGGGTAACCTGGAGGATGTGCTGAGGGGGATAGAGGCAGCCCGCAAGGTGGGGTTGACCCCGGTCAAGGTAAATATGGTCGTGATAGATGGCCTCAATCGTGATGAAGTTGTGGATTTTGCCCGCCTTACCCTTGAGGATGAATGGCACGTCCGTTTCATCGAGTTGATGCCCATCGGCCCTAATGTGGAGGTAAACCACAGGGGTTATGTGCCTATGAGCGAGGTGCGCCAGGAGATAGAGGAAGCCCTTGGCTCCCTCATCCCCGCCCGAATAACGGGGAATGGCCCTGCCCGCTATTACCGCCTCAAAGGGGCTCCGGGCACCATCGGCTTCATCACCCCTATCAGCGAGCATTTCTGCTATCGGTGCAATCGCCTCCGACTTACGGCTGATGGGCGCTTGCGTCCCTGTCTGCTCTCGGATTACGAGATTGATTTGAAGGGGGCTTTGCGCTCGGGGGCTGGAGTGAAGGAAATCGCCCGCTTGATGAAAGAGGCGGTGCTCCTCAAGCCCCAGCGCCATCACATAGCAGAGGAAATCTTCCCCGTCAGCAGGGTTATGTCGGAGATAGGAGGGTAAGGGAGGGGCCTCCTTTTAGGGTACGGGCGTGGCCGTAGGCGGGGGAGAAGGCATCGCCGTGAGCACATAGGCCAGCACCATACTTATGACCACCAGGAAGCTTATAATCCACAGGATTATGCGTGACCAACTCCTACGCCCCTTCTTCCTCCGGGCCATACGGACCTCCATTACTGAGGGGGTTGAAAAACTCCGGGGTTAAAGCTGCCCCCGGGAGCTAAGGGAAAAGAGCGGTTTCTTGCACGGCGGCGAAGCCGCCGTGCAAGAAATTCTCTTGATGCCCTCATTCGATAACCACAAGCACCTGGTTCATCTCCACATCATCGCCTGGGGAAATCCGCACTTCTTTTATGACCCCAGGCTTAGGGGCTTGGATTTCGTTCTCCATCTTCATAGCTTCCAGGATGCACACCACATCACCTTTGTTAACCCTGTCCCCTTCTTTAACCTTGACGGCGATAATCTTACCCGGCATTATGGCCTTGATGACCCCTTCTCCTTCGGGTGCTTTCTCAGGAGGGGGAGCCTCCTTTGGTTTTGCCGCTTCCCCCACAAGCTCAAACCGATAGGTTATGCCATCCACTAGGGCTATGTTTTCCTTGAGCTCAACCTTGTG
>DRAO01000123.1 GCA_011041825.1 Chloroflexota bacterium | reverse complement strand
TGTTCCGAAGCAGGTCTTGCACAGCACCGCTGGGTTTGGGGGATGTTGCGTTTCTGTGGGTAATCGCAAAGCTGTTACCCACAAAAACACACCCCTTTTTAGTTACCCTTAGCCTTCAGGAGGGAAATTTTGAGGAAGAGAGGAAAAGTCACAGTAGTGATACCGACCTACAACGAGGCCGAAAATATCCCAAAGTTAATAGGGGAATTATTTGCGCTGGATATCCCTAACCTTAGCATAATAATTGTAGATGACAACTCCCCCGATGGCACAGGGGAAGTGGCAGAAGACCTGGCTCAGCGTTACCCGGGCTATATCTACGTCATACACCGCCCTGGCAAGATGGGATTGGGGACGGCGTATGTAGCTGGATTCCGATATGCCTTAAAGCGAGGGGCAAGGTATATCGTTCAAATGGATGCGGATTTCTCCCATTCGCCGAGTTACATACCCACAATGCTGGAGAAGATAAAGGATTACGATGTGGTTGTGGGGTCTCGTTATGTGCCCGGTGGGAAATTGGATGAGAGGTGGGGTTGGGGACGCTATCTTCTGAGCTGGTGGGCCAACAGTGTATATGTGCGCTTTATACTGAACTTGAAAGTACGGGATGCTACTTCTGGTTTCAAGTGCTTCAGGAGAAAGGTTCTGGAGACCATTGACCTCTCCAGGATTCGTTCCAACGGCTATGTATTTCAGGTGGAGATGGCGTATCTCTGCGAGAAGTTAGGCTTCCGGGTGCTGGAAATCCCCATCTACTTTGAAGACCGCCGCATAGGGCGTTCCAAGATGAACCTGCCTGTAAAGCTGGAAGCTGCATTGCGGGTGTGGGAGATAAAATGGCGCTATCGGTCCCTCCAGCCTCCAGCAGGTAACTGAAGAAGCCATTGCCTCAGAAAATCTCCCCCTTTGCTTAAACCCAGAGGATGAGGTAGCTCCCCAGGAGAGGGTTATTTCTTTGACGGCGGCGAAGAAATAGCTTTTAGTTAAACGTGGAGCTACCCAAAAGACCAAAAATTTTTGACAAGCTGCGAAAAAGGTGCTATCATAGAATCCCAGGTTTTCTTGCCCTAGTAAAGACGAAAAGCCTATATCCTGTACAGGAGGCAGAGCTATGCAGGTGGTATTGTTGTTGTTATTATCTTACCTCATTGGCTCCATTCCCTTCTCATATCTGGTGGCAAAGATAGCTACAGGCGTGGACATCCGTTATGCGGGTGAAGGGAATGTAGGCGCCCGAAACGTCTGGCACGTAGCAGGCCCAATTTACGGCTTGATAGCGGGGGCCTTGGATATGCTGAAGGGCCTCTCGGTCTTCTTCCTCGCCAGCCGCTGGGCAGGAAGCGAAGTGGTTTTTTACAGCGCTGGCGGGGCCGTAATCTTAGGCCACGGATTTCCCCTCTTCCTCAAGGGAAGGGGAGGGAAGGGCATCTCCACCGCTTTGGGCTTCTTGCTCGAACTCGTCCCCCAGGCTTTGGTAGTGGGAGCCTTGCTCTTCGCCATTGCCTGGCTCGTGACTCGAAACTTCAACATAAGTGCGGGGATAGGGCTGGGTTCGATACCTTTCTCGGCCCCACTGTTCGGGAAGCCTCCCTCCATTACGGTCTGGATAATAGCCCTCTTCCTCCTCTTGGCCTTCAAGAAAGTGTGGGACCGCCCCCATGAGTCCCGTATAAGGGAGCAGAGCGGTTGGTTTGAGCCTAAAGGCATAGTTCAACGTTAGGGGATGGGCGATGCTCTTCTATTACCAAGCTGCGGTTACCATCTTCTTGAGCCTCCTCCTGCTGAATCTGGTTAACAACCTGCGCCTCCTGAAGAAGCCGTCCCTGGACGGAGAACTACCATCTCCCGCCCCCAAGGTTTCGGTGCTCATCCCTGCCCGGGATGAAGAGAGGAACATCGGCTCTTGCCTGTCCTCGCTCCTCAACCAGCATTACCCTGATATGGAAGTGCTGGTGCTGGATGACCATTCCTCGGACGGCACAGGGGAAATCGTGGCCAGGATGGCGGCTTCTGATAGCAGGTTGAGGTTCCTACGTGGGAAGCCTCTGCCCCCCGGATGGCACGGCAAGGCCTTCGCCTGTTACCAGCTTGCTCAAGCTGCTGGCGGGGATTGGTATCTCTTTGTGGATGCCGACACCTTCCATTCCCCCCTATCGGTGCTGGCTGCCATCAAAAGTGCCATCCAGGAAGGGGCTGACTTGCTGAGCTTCTTCCCCCACATAGTCGCCAAGACTTTCTGGGAGAAGATCATCCTCCCGATAATCCCCTTCGGCGTGTTGAGCTTCCTGCCCCTGAGGATGATGGCCACTTCCCCTGACCCCCGGATAGCGATGGCATTGGGGCCCTATATGGTCTTCCGACGGGATTTTTACTGGCAGATAGGGGGGCACCGGGCTGTCCGGGATAACATTGTGGATGATGTGGGTTTAGCGAGGGAGGTTAAGGAAGCCGGGGGGCGGGTGGTGCTTATGGATGGAAGCGATATAGTGAGTGTACGCTTCTATCGGGGGCTGAGGGAAATATGGCAGGGCCTCACCAAGAGCACCTTCGCCGCTTTGGATAATTCCCTCCGTTTGGCGGGAGCATTCCTGGTGATAGGGGCTTGTCTCTTCATCGTCCCGTATTGGTTTGTGTTCCGCAGCTTGCGGGCTCAGGAGTTAACGCTATTGAGCTTCTGGCTCCCGTCCTTGCACATCATTATGATTTCGATGATGTATTACAAGGTAGTCCGCCGCTTCAGCCTCCCAATGCTTGCCGTCTTCCTTAACCTCATAACCATTGCGGTGGTCCTGCTCATCATCATCAACTCGGTTCGCTGCACCCTCTTCGGAAAAGGGGTGGTTTGGAAAGGCCGTTATTACCCCAGGGAGATACTCTGAGGGGTTTAAGGTTTGAACTTCAGGATGCGGCAGTTGGCCGAATCTGCCACGTAAATGTTGCCCTCCGCATCGGCAGCAATCCCTATGGGCAGGTTGAAGGAGGCGGCATCAGTGCCGTATTGGCCGAAAGTAAACAGGAATTTGCCGCTGGAATCAAAGACCAGCACCCGGTAGAATTCAGGGTCAGTGGCATAGATGCGGCCCTGGTTATCTACTGCCAGGTATGGTTTGTTGAGCACCGATTGGCTCTCCCACCCCAGGATGGGCCATTGGGCCAGGTAATTGAAATCCCTGTCGAACTTCTGGATGCGGCGGTTCCAGGTATCAGCCACGTAGATGTTGCCGTCTTTATCTATGGCGATGCCGACGGGCTCGTCGAACTGGCCATCACCGGTTCCGAACCCTCCCCATTGGCCCAGGAACTTGCCCTTGGGGCTGAACTTCTGCACCCGCTTGTTACCGGTGTCAGTGACGTAGAGGTTGCCTTCGGCGTCAATGGCGATGGCCCTTGGCCCCCAGAAGACCCCTTCCTGGCCCAGCTTGCCATCGGTGCTGGCGAAATAGCCCCACATCAGGAGGAAGTTGCCTTCCGAATCGAACTTCTGGATGCGATGGTTCCAGGTATCGGCCACATAGACGTTGCCCTCCTCATCCACCGCTATGCCCCAGGGTTCTTTGAATTGCCCGGGGCCGCTGCCCTCGCTCCCCCATTGCAGCAGGAGGTTGCCCTGGGGGTCGAACTTCTGGATGCGGTGGTTGCCGCTATCGGCCACATAGATGTTGCCATCCTTATCCACAGCCAGATTGCGGGGGTCGGTGAATTGGCCCGGCCCGGTGCCACAGGCGCCTATCTGGGCCACTGCCTCCAGGCGGCGGAACCCCTTGGCGTAGGGGTCAATTTCCTCGATAGGGGGCGGCGGGGCTGCGCCTAAATCCCAGACCTCCCGGTAAACATCCTTGCGGATATAGAGGTAGAAATAATGCACATAAGGCCATTCGGTAAGAGGAGTCTTATACTTCCGGTAGAGGAAGACATCCCATAAGGATTTGCGGGTTTCGGGGTCCCGGAGCATATTCCACAACCGGGAAGGGGTCATATTCTTGTAGTCCTCCTTAGGCCACCACACCAGGCGATAGGTGTACTTGAAATATCGGTCACCGAGGAAAGGCTTGGCCTTGCTTTCATTCTTGGGCCCCACGATGACCACAGGGGCATCCAGGCTCTCCCTCGTGGGGTTGGCCCCGTAATACACACGGTTGGGATAATTGCGGAAATACCACTCCAAGGGCCAGGTAGAATCGTCATCGTAGGCGAATTTAATCTGCCGGTCGCCTACGGTGTGGAGGGAGATTTCATCTATCTGGCGCAGGGCGACTTTTATATCGGGTGTGCCGTGGGCGTAAACCAGGAATTCTTTAACATTGTCATAGTTGATGAACGAAGCCATCCAGGCGAAGCGCACGGTTGAGAGCACCAGGATGAGCCCGAAAACCAGGCCAGCTACCTGAAGGAAGAGCTTGACCCCCATCCGCTTAACATAGCGGTAGAGGATGTAGCCCAGGACGATGATGGCTAGCAGGGAAGCCAGCCACCTCATCGTCATAGAGAGCTTGTGGAGCGAAAGCCCCTGGAAGGGCCTCACCGTCAGGAACTGGATGAGGCTTATCAGAAGCGGGATGAGGAGCAACCCTGCCACAACTCCCCCTTCTCTCCACAGCCTCCCCCACTCAACTCGCTCCAGAAGGTAGCCCCCGAACATCCCTCCCATCACGATGAAGGGGAGGACGGGGTGCAAAATCAGCCAGGGCATCTTCTCCCCAGCCCAGCTGTAGATTACGAGAGAGGTTATGAGCCAATAGAGGGAGAAGGCGATGAAGGCCCTATGGATAGGGGAAGCGCCCTCTTGGTGGACCTGGTTCCCCCGTTTATTTAGATAATAAACCACGCCTGCGCTCCCCAGAAGGAGTGGGAAAAACTCGTAGATGGGCATAAGGAACAGGTAATAATACCAGGGTTGTCCACCTCGCTGTACGCCATGCTGGGCCAACCAATAGGCCACAGACCCGAAAATGCCTGTGATGAGCCCCTTAGGGTTGGTGAGGAAAGTGGTGAAGAGGAGCACGTAGATTACGCCGAAGATGAGGGCGCTTATCCCCAATGCGCTGGAGTTCACGCTTCTCACTGCTTTGGTGAAAGGCCTCTCGCTTGAATCGCCTGGATAAACGTAACCTGCGGCTACTGCTCCGACGAGCAATCCTGTCAAGAGCGAGAGGTAAGGCGTCAATTTGACGAGAAAGGCAGGAGCTTGCTCCCCTTTGAGCAGCGCTATGGCGCTGAGGATGAGGACGCAGATGATGAGGAAGATGGAAGCCACTGACCCCATTAGCCGCCAGTTCTGCGCCTGGGATGAGGTCAGGGTTTCCGAGAAGATGCAAATCATCAGGAAAGTGAGCCCGATGAAGCCGGTAATGTAAGCTACCTCTTTGGTGGCTATGGCGAGGCTCAGCACTGCTGCGCCCATATAGAGCCAGCGGTTGCTCCGCTCCTCCAGGAAGCGGAAGAGGGCGATGATAAGCAGGATGTTCCACACGGCAATGTAAATGTCGTTGCGGATGTAGCGGGAGTAATAGAGGAAAGAGGGAGAGATCAAGAGCATAAAGGAGGTGAGCAGTGCCCCCGCACGGCCCAGCCAACGGCGCATAAAATACGGCAGCCCTACCAGTGCTATCCCGAAGAGGGCAGGCACAATGCGGGCGGTGAAATCATTGGCCCCGAAGAGGAAGTAAATCAGGGCATTGGCATGGAAGAGAAATGGTCCGTGCATCATCGGCGTATGCTGGTAACCACGTCCATTGTAGAGGTAAAAGGAATAGAGGGCGTGGAGGCTCTCATCGTGGCTCATTGCCCTGACGCCCAAATTCCAGAAGCGGGTGAAGGCAGCGATGATTAACATAATTAAATACAAGGCCTTCTCCCAATCTAGCTTCAGGAAATCCGAAACAGGCCTATCCAGCCAGGAGTTCCCGTTGCGGCGCATTGCTCACCCCCAATATGCTGGTTTTCGCTTTGAACGTGGATTCACGAGTTCAGGGCTTGACCCACAATACGGCCTTTTCCTCCGTAACTTCGCTTTTCGCTTCCCGGTAAAACAGCCAGCGGAGAAGCTCTCGTCCTCTCAAAGCCTTCAAATCCCACCTCACCGTGACGGTGAAATCCCGCCCCCGGTAATCTTCCCCCAGGGGAAAACTGCTTCCCATCGGGGTTATGACCGCCGTTGAATCAATACGCCTGCTTAATTCCCCTTCTATTTCTAGGTTTTCAAACCTCCGCAAATACCACCTCAAAGTGGGCGAATTTCCCACCAGCGTCACTGAAAGGGCATAGGGGTCACCCGTCCTGTAAGAAGAGAGCCTTTCCAGTGATGAAACCAGGTCCTGCACCTCGGGGCTGGTGAATTCCGTAACCGGGAGGTGCTTCTCGTAAGGGAGGGGGCCGAAGTTCAACCCCCAGCATAACCTGATGGTCCACAGCGTGCAGATGACGAGGAAGGTGGCTAGGATTACATGGATGGCCTCACTTCCACCTCGCCACAGCCAGATGGTGATGAAGAGGCTCGTGGTTACCAGTAGGGCGATACCAGCGAGGCCCAGCAGGATTTTTGCGTCGGCCAGGGAATACCCGGCTAGCGTCAGATAAGCATAGCACAATACGGCCAGGGCCAGCCCTGCTTCAACCGCTTCGACGTAGCGGAACCCTTGAGAGGCCCACATATCCCACAGCTTCGCCAATCCCTGAGCAGCCAATAGCGTTAAGGGCAGGAGCGCCGGGAGAATCGCCCCTGGTCCCGAGGCTCCCAGGAAAAGTTGGATGAGGAGCGCTGCCGTGAACCAGAGCAGCAGTGTCCTCCCCACCAAATTCGCTTCAGTGCGGCCTGCCAGGGAAGGGGCTTCTTTGGGTTGCACAGAACAGCCCGCTCCCCCCCGTGGCTTTGGAAGCAGTACGGCGGCGGCAGCGAGCAGCAGCATCAGGGGCTCATAGAGGAGCAGGCTCAACAGGAGGTGAGAACGGCTTGCAAAGCCCGCTTTACCCGCCAATCCTTGAGCCCATTCAGGAAGCAAGTCCGCAGCTTGGCCCAGACCCGAGGGGTTGAGCAGGAAAGCGGTAGAGGCTAGGAGGAGGGCGCATATCAGTGCCGCCATCACTTTGGTCAATTCCCCCTGACCCAGGAAGGGCCGGCGGGTGTAAGCTAGGTAAAGGCCCCCCATTACCAGATAAGTGTAAATGCTTGGCCCGGAAGCTAAACCGACCCCCAGGGTTATGGCCCCCAGATAGAGCCACCCGGGGTCTTTCTGCCTCACATAGGTTGTGGCTGCCCCCAAAGCTACCACCATTAACAGGGCCACGAAAATATCCCCGTTGATCGAACGGGAGGCGAACACCCACAGGGGCGAGAAAGCCGTCAGCAATGCTGCTGCCAGAGCCGTCTTCCTCCCCAGAAGGGGACGTAGCAGGAAGAAAGCCAATGGCAGCATCCCTCCAGCCAATGCCCCTGGTAACCGGGCTGTGAAATCACCGCTGCCGAAAAGTGCGAAAAGGAGCCAGCTTAGGGCCAGGTATACGGGGCTTATGGCTCCGGAGGGGGTCTCCATCCCTTGGGAAAAACGCCAGGCAGCTATGGCCCAGGTGGCTTCATCCGGATTTAAGGGCCTGTTGCCTGGCCCTCCCAAACGGATGCATAAGGCTGCCAGGGCTATCGCCCCGTACAGCAGGTGCTCCAGAGTGATAACCTTGACTCTAGGTTGCCTTGACAAGGTCGCTGCACTCCTCTTCTGGTATGGAGGATGGGGTTTACTCTCCATATTGTAAGGCAATAAGCTTATTTGTCAAATCATCAAGGAAACACTTGACATCTGCACATTGCTGTGGTATACCAAAGTAGCAATTTGGGGAAGGTGGCGAGGTGAAGATTTTAGCGGTAAGCGATAAAGTTGCATCCGAGCTTTATGTTCCAGAGATGCACAAGCGCCTGGCAGAGGTGGACCTGATCATCAGCAGCGGCGATTTACCCTGGTACTACCTGGAATATCTGGTAACGGTGCTGCGTGCACCGTTGTTCTATGTGATAGGGAATCACGGCCTGGAAGTTCGCCAGGATGAGAACGGAAGGATAATCTACCCTGGCGGGTGCGTTAATTTGGATGGACGGGTAGTGCGTGTGAAAAACCTGCTTTTGGCAGGGCTGGAGGGCTCACGGCGTTACAACGACCGGCCCTTTTTCCAATACACCGAAGAAGAGATGATGTGGAAAGTGATACGCCTGATGCCCAGGCTCTTTTGGAACCGTTTGCGGTATGGGAAATACATTGATGTGCTGGTGACCCATGCTCCTCCCTATGGGATTCACGATGGGACCGACCTGTGCCATATGGGGTTTAAGGCCTTTTTGAAGTTCATAGAGAAGTTTCGCCCCCGTTACCTCATCCACGGCCATCAACATATCTACCGGCCCGATACCCCTTGGAGGACCCGCTATCGGGATACCATTATCATAAATGCCTATGGCTATAAGGTGCTGGAGCTAAGATGAGTGAACTGGTCACGAGGGTGAACTCAGAGAAAAGCTTTACGAAAGCCCGGCGACGGGCCTTCTTTCAACGCATCCTCGGCTTTCTGGGCAAGGAAGAGCCCGGGGAGCTCCTCTCTTTCGATGAAGTGCGGCACAAGTTGCCCATTCGAGGCCAGCATTACGCCGGTGTTCAGGTTATCCCCATTGACCGCATAGTGGGGAGTGTGGGCAGGTATCATGATTTCAACCGGGCTTTTATGCCCCTTAACCCCAGCCTGCGGGAACGATGGCGACGGATATACACCGCTGCCCATTCTCAAGAGGGCTTCCCTCCCATAGAAGTCTACCAGATTGGGGAGGTGTACTTCGTCCGAGACGGGCACCATCGGGTCTCAGTGCTTAAGGCCCTGGGGGCAACTCACGTGGAGGCCCAGGTAATCGTCTGCGATTGCCCCGTCCCCCTCTCACCCGATGTGCAGCCCGATGAACTCAGGCTTAAGGAGGAGTACGCCATTTTCCTGGAGCGCACCGGGCTTGACCGCATCCGTCCTGATCAGAGGATAGAGTTCAGCATCCCTGGGCAATACATAAAGCTGGAGGAGCACATAGCTGTGCACAGGTATTTCCTGGGCCTGCGGGAGAAGCGGGAGATTCCCTATGAAGAGGCTGTGGCCCATTGGTACGATGAAGTCTATATGCCCATAGTGCGCATCATCCGGGAAGAGAACATCCTGGAGAAATTCCCAGGCCGCACCGAGGCGGACCTGTACCTGTGGATTGTGGAGCACCACTATTTCCTGCGGGAAGCCTATGGTCGGGAAGTGCCTTTTGAAGAAGCAGCGATTCACTTCGCCGAGAATTACGGCCATCGGCCTTTCTTCCGCCGTTTGCTGGATGAGCTTATGGACACTTTTAGCCGGGGCGGTTCCCGGGATGAGACTTGATGTAATCTCCTACCAGGTGTACTTTGCATCGTGAAGGGATAAACCTCTCCATCAGAATCCCCAAGCGGAAGAAGAAATCGTTAATCGCTATGTAAGTGGGGTCTTCGATGTAATGAAGTGATACCCGCTCCATCCCCGCTTTCCTGGCGAAGCGCTCGATGTCCCTTTCGGCGTTGGCCCGATACACCACGGAGAAGGTGTCCTCCTCGGCTCGGCCATAGAAGCCAGGCACCAGGACACGTTGGAGTCTCCCTGGGGAGAGCCGGTTCAGCAGGGGGATAGGATGCAAGGCATTGGGGGTCAGGAACACGAAGTGTCCACCAGGTTTGAGAACCCGCCCTATTTCCCTGAAAGCTGCTTCAGGCTCCCGGAGGTGCTCCAGCACCCAGCTACAGATGACCAAATCGAAGCTCTCGTTGGCGAAGGGTATGTCTTCAGCCTTGGCAGCCACCCGTTTAACGGCAGGGGCCCTGTGCTCCCGCAAAGATGGGATGTCCACATCTATCCCTGCGCTGAGTGCGGCCTTGGGATGAAGCCTTTCCAAAACTCCTCCTCGCCCACAGCCCACATCCAGCACCTTCGCCTCCGGCCCCAGATAACCGGCCACCAGGCTTTCGTAAACCTCCGTAGCTGGCTGCCAACTGGGCTTTAGGGCTTTGTAGCGTTCTCGGTACTGCTCTTGCTTATGGAGGGGAAGCCAGGGCACCGGGCACCTCCGCAAAATTCCAATCCCCCACTAGCTACCCGACACTTTTGCCCTGAACACCAGGTTCAGGGCGATTAAGCAAGCTGATGCTCCGCCAACACAAGGTTGGCGGTATCTTGATACCCC